>JAIDKP010000001.1 GCA_029051445.1 Muribaculaceae bacterium
GACCTGAACATGGGATGCCCGTTTCCGCCACAGGTAAAGAAAGGCCACGGAGCGGCACTCGTAGCGCAACATGATGTGCTTGCCGCAATTTCGGCGGCAATGCACGATCGTCCTGCGGTTTCCTTCTCGATAAAAATGCGACTCGGAGTGGAGGATGCGATCGAATGGAGGCAATCTATCGAAGTGATAAACTCAATGCCGCTCACCCATGTCACAGTGCATCCACGCATCGCCCGACAGCAATATGGCGGCAATCTCCATCTTGATGAGTTTACCGAGCTTTTACACCTGATAAGACACAAGGTAGTGTTTAACGGCGACATAAAGACTCCCGAGGATATCGACTTAATATGCAACCGATTTCCCGGACTTGAAGCCGTGATGACCGGACGCGGACTGCTCGCCCGGCCATCGCTCATAGCAGAGTGGCGTGAAGGAGGCGAGTGGACGCATGAAAAAAGAATCGAGTATCTGCTCGCGCTTCACAACGGTGTGCGCCGCCACTATGAGTCGACACTTTACGGCGAATCGCAGATACTATCCAAGCTCAAGCCATTCTGGGAGTATCTTGAAGAAGAAATCGGACGCAAGAACTGGAAGGCGATCCGCAAAGCCACCACCCTCCCCCGCTACACCACCGCAGTCGCCGGCATATGCTAAAACGACAAAGGCAACTCACAGTCTGACTGCAAATTGCCTTAACGTCGGGGTGACAGGATTCGAACCTGCGACCACCTGGTCCCAAACCAGGTGCGCTACCGGACTGCGCTACGCCCCGAATTGCAGTGCAAATATACAACTTTTTTCTGAGAACACATTAACACTAATGTTTTTTTTGACGTTTTTATGTGTTTTGAGTATCTTTAGCCTTTGAAAAGATACCTACAGGACACATATGTCGACATAGTATACCATGAAAAAAGAAAGATATAACATCGTTGTCCTCGGCAGCAGCAACACCGATATGGTGGTAAGATCGCAGCATTTGCCGGTTCCGGGTGAAACTGTGCTGGGAGGCGAATTCATGATGAATAACGGTGGAAAAGGAGCCAATCAGGCTGTCGCAGCGGCACGCCTGGGAGGCAATATACATTTCATCGCCAAAACAGGATCTGACGTTTTCGGTCAGAAAGCAATAAATGATTATCGACGCGAAGGGATAAATGTTGACCATGTTTTTGTCGACGAAAAAGCGCCCTCGGGAGTGGCTCTTATCCTTGTCAACGATGAGACCGGCGAAAACAGCATTTCGGTCGCCTCAGGAGCCAATCTGAAGCTTCTGTCGACCGATATCGACCAGGCGGCAGAAGTTCTTGAAAAATGCTCTGTGCTTCTGATGCAGCTTGAAGTACCTGTCGAAACCGTGGAATATGCAGCAGAAAAGTCCACTCTTCAGGTGGCAAAGTAGTGCTTAACCCCGCTCCGGCCCAACCACTCAGCGACGAACTTCTCAGACA
>JAIDKP010000010.1 GCA_029051445.1 Muribaculaceae bacterium
CCGCTAAACAGGTTCTCTGAGGAGAGGCGCCTGCTTTCGGACATCAATCCCGGCACAACCACAAGCTACTGCGGCCGCCTCAAGCCGATGGTGAGCCTGCAGGTATCGTGGTCATTCTCGACTGCTAACCGCAAGGAGCACAATCAAAAGAGCATCAACCGCGGCACCGAGGACAACGGCATGCTTTAAGAGAGTTTTCCCACCACCTGAACAAACCGCACTCCAAAAGTTTCGCGTCTAACTTTTGGGGTGCAGTTCATTTTGATACAACGTCTAAACATCAACAGAGACCAGATTCAAACACTCTCCAAGGATTTTTCACAAGCCAAATCGTAAATCGAAAACTTTTTAGGGGGAATTTACATGAACAATTATTAAAATCCCTTAATTTTGCAGACGGAAAAAAATCCGGTCTGCGCCAACAGGTAATTGCTGCGGGACACAACTGTAGCCATCTGTCGCACGGGTGCGGATTTCAGAGTAAATTATCAACAAAGTCATTATCATCAGTGTTTATGAAGAGATTTCTTCTCTTGACAGCCGCGCTGATAGCCGTATGGGTTACCGCCTATGCGGATATCACATGCCACGGCACCGTTGTTGACAACGAAGGCGAACCCATCGTAGGAGCAGTCGTGACACCGGAAGGACGCCCCAACAACGGTGTCCCGACCGATATCGACGGTAACTTCACCATCAAGGTACCGGACGGTATCAAAAACATCCATATCGAGTATGTAGGCATGAAGCCTGTCACTCTCCCCGCAGCAGCCCAAGTGGGCATCATAAAAATGGAGATCAACGCACACATGCTTCAGGATGTCGTGGTAACACAGTCGATCGCACGCACCCGCAAGACTCCAGTGGCAGTCTCGGCAATCGACGCGCAGACAATCGATGTGAAGCTCGGCAACCAGGAGCTTCCCGAGATACTCAAGACAACCCCGGGTGTATGGGCCACGAAAGATGGCGGCGGCTTCGGCGATGCCAAGATCAACATACGCGGCTTCAAGGCATCTAACACTGCGACTATGGTCAACGGCGTTCCCGTTAACGACATGGAGTGGGGCGGCATCTACTGGTCAAACTGGAGCGGCCTCGGCGATATCATCTCGTCGATGCAGGTTCAGCGCGGTCTTGGCGCCACGATCATCTCGTCTCCCTCGTTCGGCGGCACGATAAACATGGTCACCCGCGGCCTTGACTCGAAGAAGGGCGGCACAGCATGGTATGGTCTCGGCAACGACAACGCCATGAACTACGGTATTTCGTTCTCGACCGGCATGATGAAGAACGGCTGGGCCATGACTTTCCTGGGCTCCCGCAAGAGCGGCGACGGCTATGTGCTCGGCACACAATATGAGCAATACAATTATTTCCTGAATATCTCGAAACGCCTTAACGAGAACAACCAGATCTCACTTACGGTCACCGGTGCTCCGCAGACCCACTATCAGCGCAGCTCGGCCAACGGCCTTTCGGTGCAGGGATGGCAGGACGCAGCGAACTACATGCCAAAGAACCAGCAGTACCGATACAACCCGACTTATGGTGTCGACCTCTACGGCAAGGAGCGGTCATCGAGCATCAACAAGTACAACAAGCCTGTGATGATGCTCAACCACACCTGGCAGATCAACCACAAGTCATCGCTGAGCTCAGTTATATACGCCTCTATCGGCACGGGCGGCGGCACAAGCGGCCAGGGTGCCCAGATCGGTACAGGCTCTTCGACCTACTACACCTACTGGTACGGTGCTTCCAACGGCTCTCTGAACTGGAACTCGATCACCAACAACGGTGTGACATATGAGCTTCGCCACCCCAACGGTTATTTTGCCTACGACAACGTGCAGCGCATGAACGCCGCATCGACCACCGGCTCGCTGATGGTAATGTCGAACTCGGTGAACAACCACAAGTGGTTTGGCGGCGTGTCGAACTACAAGAACGACATCACTGAAAACACCTCGATCACAGCCGGTATCGATATCCGCTACTACTACGGCACCCACACCAATGAGATCACCGATCTCTATGACGGCGAATATTTCATCGACTACTACCGTTCGGCCTCAAACAACTCGCGCACATTTGCCACAGCTGCCGAACAGACAGCCTACCGCCAGCAGAAACTGGGCGTGGGCGATATAGTGTACCGCAACTGGAGCAGCCGCATCTGGCAGGAGGGTGTCTACGGCCAGGTCGAGCACAACATGCTTGACAATGATCTGACGTTTGTACTGTCGGGTGCCATGAATCTGAACACCTACAACCGTTTCGAGGATTTCTATGTGGACAAAGCCGACCGCAAATCGGCCACACGCACATTCTTCGCCGGCTCGATCAAAGGCGGCGCCAACTACAATATCGACCGCAACAACAACGTGTTTGTTAACGGCGGTTATATCACGCGCGCTCCCTATCTGCAGTACGGTGTGTTTGTTTCTCCGGCCAACTCCAACGCCATCAACCCCAATCCGCGCAACGAAAAGGTGGGTGCTTTTGAGGCCGGCTACGAATACCATTCGCCCACATTCACCGCGCAGCTCAACGGCTACTACACGATGTGGATGGACCGCACGATGATCTCGACCGGCACACTGCAATATGACAACGACCGCTACACGGCCACAATGAACGGCGTGGACTCGCGCTACATGGGTCTTGAGCTGAATTTCGTGTACAAGCCCACCAAATGGTTTGAGCTGTCGGGTATGCTTGCCTGGGCCGACAACACCTGGCAGAACGCTCCTGTGGGCTATTACTACAACAGCGGCGGCCAGGCACTCTCGGATCTCGGCGACCAGAGCCATCCGGCAACCATAACGACTCCTATGGCCGAGGACCATCTCTGGGCTAAGATCGACCAAAAGGGACGCAAGGTTGGCGGCTCGGCACAGACCACGGGAGCCATCGGCACCCAGTTCAAGCCATTCTCCGGTTTCCGCATCGGCGCCGACTGGACCATGAACGCCCGCAACTACTCTGACTTCTCTCTGTCCAACTCAAGCAACTCGTCGCAGCTGTCGCCCGGCAAAACACTCTCGATCTCCGACCCGTGGTGCATCCCGTTCGGCAACCAGCTTGACCTGAACGCCAGCTACAGCTTCCCGATCACCGGCGATGTTCGCTGCACATTCTCGGCCAATGTCTACAATGTGCTCGGCAACTACTACATAATGGACGCCTACACCGACCACTCGACTCCCGGCACCTGGGAAAATGCCTACAGAATTTTCTACAGCCAGGGCCGCACATTCAATCTGCGAGTGAAATTCCATTTCTAAACAGCTACAGAAGACAAGACAATGAATAAACTCATTATATGCACACTTGCAGCCACCGGGCTGACTCTGGGTCTCGGCAGCTGCGGCGTGAACTCCTGGAACGACGAGATGCTCGACGGATTTGAGGGTGGTGTGAACTACAACAAGCCTACTCTCAACGCCACATATGCTCTCACCGAAAGCGACTACGCCACAATCGCCACCCTGATGGGTGCCATTGCCACCGACGATGCCGAAAAGGCCGAGGCCAAGGCGATCGGTGAAAATCTATATATCAACAACAACGGATCGTTCCCTGCCACGGTGGCCCTTCCGGCATTCATGCAGAGCGCATCGTTTCCCTACTATCTCGTCGAGAACGGCAGCAGCGTCGATCTGATCTACACCGAGGCCGGAGAGACCGACCCGACTATCGCCACCATCGCTTCGGCTCCTGTCTACACAGTGGACAAGGAGGGCTATCAAAGCGCATGGCAGAGCAGCGACGACTATATCCAGGCCTTTACTCCCGCAGTGAGCGCCAATGACAACATCCCCGCCCTCCTCAAGGCCAAATACACTGATGCCGAGAGCGGGCAGATGGTGATGGTGACCTACAATGTGGCTCAGGAGGAGCCGGTGTTTGCCGATGCCGACTATGTGCCTGTGGTATTTGACGGCGGCGAGGTTCTTCTTTTCGCCGACAAGGGAGTTGCCGAAGGAATACTCGGCGGCTCGGAGACAAAGAACTACGGCTACATCAACAACAATAACGATGTGACCGTGGAGTCAGACGGCACTCTGAGCGGCGCCAAGGCCATGAATGTCTACAAATTCAGCGATGTCGACGGAGAGTTCATGACACTGCAGGATGCCAAAGGACGTTATCTCTACATGAGCGGCACTTTCAACAGCTTCAATGTCTCAGATGCCGCCGATCTCACCGATGACGGCTATCTCTGGAGCGTTACCGACAACGGCGGCGACGGCACCTGGATCATCAAGAACAAGGGGATGGAGAAGTGGATACAGTACAGCATCAATTTCTCATCGTGGGGCGCCTACAACTACGCTTCGGGCGAGAACCCGGTGCTTTACTATTCGGACGGTATAAATGTGCTTACAGCCAACAGCGACCCCGATGCATCGGGCCGCTACCCGATAGTGAATCCGACTACCAAGACCGTGAACGTGGTCTATACCTACAACGGATCGAAGTGGGTTGCTGCTGAAGATGTCTATACCCTCAATCCCGAGGATTATACCGCCATGGGCTTCTCCAACAACGCTCTTGAAGATGCCGATCTCTATCTCCCGACTTACCTGCGCAACAAGCTCCCTTATGCTCAGGAGGGCGCTGTGGCCTACGTGAAGTACAACCGCAATACTGCTGCTCTCTATGTCTACAACGGCAGCGAATGGATCCACAATGAGAACGGCAAGGAGACGGTGACAGGCCGATACAAGAAGGATGGAGGTGCCTGGAATTTCGAGAAGTATATCGGCAAGGCGATGTATGAGATCTTCACAGCCGATGAGATCGAGCTTGAGAAGTCGTATCTACTTGTAGCCGAAGGTATCTGCGCAACGCCTTTCACTTCGGCCAGAAATCCATACTACTCCTACTTCTATCCCGAATCAGTCAGCGACAAGGACGGCATGATCGTGGCACCGACCGACATCAACGCCTTCAGGTTTACAGCCAAGTTCACCGATGCCAATGGAAACGAGAAAGAAGCCCCCGAGGGTTACTTCTTCATAATCGACTCCTACGGGCAGGTGATCTATGAGAACGATGACAATTACAACAATTTCTACAAAAACGACAACATCGATCTCAGCCACGAAGGCTGCTACTGGAAGGCCGAGAAGAACAGCGACAACACCTGGACAATCACCAACTACTTCAACAAGTATATCCAGTACTCGATAAAGTATGCTTCGTTCGGCTGCTACAGAGCCGAGCAGGCGAACGCCGCACTGCCCGCACTCTATCAGCTCCAGCAGTAAGAGATTGCAATGTTTTTATGCCGGGTCACTCCCATGCGGGGTGGCCCGGTTTTGTTGTATGAGAGCTAGGAGTACGCGGAGTACCACGGAAGAACGGAGTGGAATGTGGGATTTTTAGATGTTTTGGCCATTTTCGCATCCCATGATGGCGAAAAATTGTGTATCTTCGCAAAAACGAAAAACAGCAACCATTCAAGCAACCAAGCCATGTCAAAAGTAATGATCATAGGCGCCGGCGGCGTCGGCACAGTCGTAGCATATAAGTGCGCCCAGAACCGCGAAGTTTTCGACGAAATAGTAATCGCATCGCGCACAAAATCGAAATGTGACGCCATCGCAGCCAAGATCGGCGCAGATAATATCACCACTGACCGCGTGGATGCCGACAATGTCGACGAGCTTTGCGAACTCCTTCGCCGCCATCGTCCGGACATCGTGATAAATGTGGCTCTCCCCTATCAGGATCTGACGATCATGGAAGCATGTCTGGCCTGCGGAGTGAATTATCTCGACACCGCCAACTATGAGCCCAAGGATGAGGCTCACTTTGAATACAGCTGGCAGTGGGCCTACCGCGAGCGCTTTGAGAAGGCCGGTCTGACGGCTATACTCGGCTGCGGTTTTGACCCGGGCGTGTCGGCAGTGTTCACGGCCTACGCCGCCAAGCATTATTTCTCGGCAATGGAGACTCTCGATATCGTGGACTGCAATGCCGGTGACCAC
>JAIDKP010000100.1 GCA_029051445.1 Muribaculaceae bacterium
CCTCCTCCCCCGTTCCCGAATCCTCACCTATAGCAGTCGCAATAGTTCCAAGCCCGACAGGACCTCCGCTGAATTTGTCGATGATAGTTGCAAGCAACTTATGATCGACATGGTCAAGACCATATCTGTCGATATTCAAAGCTTCAAGAGCATATCTGGCAATATCGACATCAATAACTCCGGAGCCCTCGACCTGCGCGTAATCCCTTACACGTCGCAAAAGAGCGTTGGCGATGCGTGGAGTGCCTCGGCTTCTCATAGCTATCTCTCCGGCAGCCTCCGACGTACACTCGACATCAAGCAATGCCGCCGAACGCAGTATAATAGACCTCAACACATTGTGATCGTAATACTCCAGATGGCACGGTATGCCGAAACGTGCCCGCAAAGGCGAAGTCAGCAATCCGCTGCGTGTAGTCGCACCGATAAGCGTAAACGGCGACAGCGTAAGCTGCACGCTACGTGCTCCCGGCCCTTTGTCAATCATTATATCGATGCGGTAATCCTCCATCGCAGAGTACAGATACTCCTCGACAACCGGACTCAAACGGTGTATCTCGTCGATAAAAAGAACGTCATTCGGCTCAAGCGAAGTCAATATGCCGGCAAGATCACCTGGTTTGTCAAGCACAGGCCCCGACGTAACTTTGAAGTTTACCCCGAGTTCATTGGCGATGATACCCGACAATGTTGTCTTGCCAAGTCCGGGAGGACCGTATAGCAGAACATGATCAAGAGCCTCGCCACGCATACGTGCGGCTGCGACAAACACCTTAAGATTCTTTACAATCTTCTCCTGACCGCTGAACGAATTGAAAGCCGACGGCCTGAGAGCACGCTCTATCTCCTGATCATGAAGCCGCCCGTTGACCGAGACACTGTCTCTTATATCAAATTCCTCCTGATCCACTACAACTTAAAGATACGTTTCACCGAAATTAACCCGCGCGTCATTGACCATCTGTTTTATACGCTGCTCCTCGCTTTTGCGGCATATAAGCAGCACATCTCCGGCATCGGCGACAATATAATCTTTAAGACCGTCTACTACGACAAGCTTGTCGTCTTTTACGGCAAAAATATTTCCGGTGGAGTCATACGTCAGCAGGTGGCAGTTCTGAGCAACATTCCCCGACTTATTGCGTGGGGAATTATCGTAAAGCGAACTCCATGTGCCAAGATCGTTCCAGCCGAATCCGACAGTTTCCACATATACGTTACGAGCCTTCTCCATGACTGCGAAATCAATGGAGATACCCATACAACCTGGAAAATTCTCACGGATAAATTCGTTTTCAATTCCAGTCCCGAAAGACTCGCATCCACGGTCAAACACAGCCGAGATATCAGGCGCGTGCCGACGCAATGCATCCATTATCGTCTGGACTTTCCACATAAATATACCGGAATTCCAGAAAAACTCACCGCTCTGCAAAAAGACCTCGGCAAGGCTTAGATCCGGTTTCTCTGTAAACGTCTTGACACGGTTTATATTCTCCGATTCAGTATGGCTTCCGACCTGTATATAGCCATAACCGGTCTCCGGACGTGTGGGCTGTATGCCAAGAGTAAGCAATGCGTCATTAGACTCGACAAATTCAAATCCCCGACATATCGCATCTTCAAACTCGCGTTCGCGTGTAATTAGATGGTCACTCGGAGTCACAACCATTGAGGCATCGGGATCCAGAGCCGCTATATGCCATGCAGCCCAGGCAATACATGGCGCGGTATTACGCCGGGCAGGCTCAAGAAGTATATTGGCATCATCAATATCCGGCAACTGCTCCTTGACAAGAGGAGCATAATCCGAATTGGTGACTACGAGAATCCTGCTTTTATCAACGACTGACAGTATACGGTCATAAGACATCTGAAGCAACGTACGTCCGGTACCAAGAAAGTCTATAAACTGTTTTGGACGTGCAGTACGGCTGTAGGGCCAGAAACGGCTGCCTATGCCACCGCACATTATGACGCAATAACGATGAGGATCTATCATAGCTGTATCTGCCATTTGTTTTTTATGTG
The DNA here is from genome assembly GCA_029051445.1 of Muribaculaceae bacterium. GTDB lineage: Bacteria > Bacteroidota > Bacteroidia > Bacteroidales > Muribaculaceae > JAFLTL01. Next base: position 2,032 of record JAIDKP010000100.1, read on the forward strand.
TTTAACAAAGATAGTAAATAAATAAAGTATTCCAAATTCAAAAAATTAAGTGATTTAAACTTATTACATTAAGAGGTTAGTCATTTTAAGCTTCATTTTTAAACAAGCTCTTAATCACTCCAATAATTCAATGGCATACGTAGCCACCCCGAATTGCCGAAAACAGATGCCCGCCCCGGCTGCTCCGTGTCATCGTCCGCTGAAAAGGAGCCTGAAAGCTTCCTCAACCTTCGATACCTCCTTGACCTTGATCTTAAACCTTGAGATATCGACTCCTTTAAGATTGCCTTTGGGCAATAGAATCGTCTCCATACCCAGCTTTTCCGACTCCGAGATACGCTGCTCGAGCCGGCTCACCGACCTGATTTCACCGGAAAGACCGATCTCCCCGGCCATACACACGCCTTGGGCGATAGGAATATCAAGACTGCTTGACAGTATGGCACAGACAACAGCGAGATCCATCGCCGGATCATTCACCTTAAAGCCACCGGCAATATTGAGAAACACATCTTTTGAAGCAAGCTTAAAACCGGCACGCTTCTCAAGTACTGCAAGCAACATATTCATACGCCGCTGGTCAAACCCGGTCACCGAACGCTGGGGAGTTCCATAGGCAGCTGTACTGACAAGTGCCTGAACCTCCACAAGAAAAGACCTCATCCCCTCGAGAGTGACTCCAACCGAGACACCCGACAACGACTGCGAGACAGTATTCAGCAACAGTTCCGACGGATCTGTGACTTCCCTGAGTCCCCGCTGACACATCTCATAGATACCGATCTCCGACGTACTTCCAAACCTGTTTTTTATTGACCGCAGAAGTCGGTACATATGCTGCGAGTCACCTTCAAACTGGAGCACGGCATCTACAATATGCTCAAGAACCTTGGGACCCGCGATCGACCCTTCTTTATTTATATGCCCGATTATAAAGACCGGAACATTATTCTCTTTTGCATACTGAAGGAGGCGCACGGCGCACTCTCTCACCTGGCTGACGCTCCCGGCCGACGATTCAAGATCCGATGAAGCGATCGTCTGTATGGAGTCGATTACAACAAGACCGGGCTCAAGTTCGCCGATGTGCTCAAACACATTCTCAAGCGATGTCTCGGTCACAAGATAGCAATTGTCGCCGGGACGGCCTATGCGCTCCGCGCGCATTTTAATCTGCTGGGGACTCTCCTCACCCGACACATAAAGAACCTTGCGTGACCTTATCGACAATATATTCTGTAGCACAAGCGTCGACTTGCCGATACCGGGCTCCCCCCCCACAAGCACCAGTGATCCGGGTACCAGACCGCCGCCAAGCACACGGTTAAGCTCGGCGCTCGGCATACGCAGACGAGGTTCATCTGAAACTTCTATTTCCGAAACCTTCATCACACGCCCCTTTGACGAGAGGCTGCCTTTACGTGCAAACGGCGTTCCGGAGCCGCCACCTTTTGAAGGCACCGACTCCTCCACCATTGTACCCCATTGTCCGCAATGAGGACAACGCCCCTCCCACTTGGGAGACTCGCCACCGCAATCCGAACAAAACCAGACCGTCTTATACCCCTTCTTTGCCATCAGAAATTATAGCCGATACCGATGGAAAAAAGATTACGCTTTGCGCCTGGAAACATAAGCTGATGATTATTGAAACTGAGACTCTTGTCCTGAATCAGACGTGACAGCCCGAATCCTCCCTCGATAAATGCGTAATAATTGAGATAATCGACACCAATACCAAGATTCCACTGAAAATCAAACCGGTTAAAATCAGCTTCCGGTTGATTGGTGGCTTTTACACCATTGTAATATGTTCCGAATGTAATATTATAGTTCAGTTGTGGACCGGTAAACAGATGAACAGATACATCATCTGTCACATCAAAGCGATAACCGAAATTAAACGGTATACGGAAACCGAAATTTCTTATTGATCCACGATCCAGTATCTTTTCATCATCAACTGAATACACTGCATTGATAGTTGCTGTATCATAAAACATGCCGATACCGGGTTCAAAATAAAGATTCTTCCATATCGGCAAATTGTAGATACCTGCCAGATTGAAGCCCGACTGTGTACCGTAGCGATTGCCATTGCCGACAAGCGATGTCACATCAAGACCAAGTCTCACACCGAAATGCGCATGATTGTCAGGGTTATCAAGCAGGTAGTCCTGAGCTTTTGCCGGAAAAGCCAATGCGATCACAATAAGAGCAGTAGACAATATTTTTTTCATGTTTATATTCATATTTATGATGGAACAGGAGATTTTAACACTGTTATAACAACCGAATCTGATATTTAGTAATCATAAAGCAGCGATATATCATCGACATAAAGCTCACTGCCTCTGCCACCGGTAAAATAATCACCATATTTGCTTGACGAGCATACACACAAAATATATGATGGGATACGCGATGTTGATTTATATTCCAACTCGACCTCAAACTCGGTATAAGTCTCTACATCACGGCCATACTGAACATATCCGTACGCAATAACGTTATCCGCGTCTGGATTGAACAATTGCCTGTTAGATGGATTTGTACGGCACTCGAATGGCTCAGGAGAATCTATAAGAGCAACCCACACAATACACGTGTCAGGCTTTCCTAACATATCCTCAAAACCATTGGTCACATCCGATACCGGAGCTGTCTTGTATTTAAGCGCTCCCCGCAACCTCGTTGGACGCTGCGTAAACGCGCGTCCCATCGAAAGCACTCCGTTTGTACCGTCTGTACGCACATAGCTACCGGCAAAAATACTTCCTGCGGCAAGCTTGCCGATACCGGCAAGTCCTTTGAACTCAGTCTTCAGCAACGCTGCCTGCCCTTGTCCGGTAGAAGTATCGTCCGTAGGAATTACATTGGCGGTTCCCAATACAGTCGCTCCCTTATTACCGGTATCCCAATACTCCACTTGCCCTTCACCCCATGGCTGCCAGACTTTACCGTTAAGCGACCAGTCATCAAACGAGCTGTTTGGCATCTGAACCTCCTGCTGAGTGGTAAAAGTCAGCTCAGCACCGGTTTCCTCATTGCTGTAGGCTCGGGCCACATATTCTGTCATAGGCTCAAGCCCCTTGATACAAGCGACAAAACTTCCGCCTGTAAAGGTAAGCTGCGATGCAGGAACCCTGACCCAGGCTTCTGAGTCGGCCTGACGATACTCGACTCCGTTGTCTTTTCCACTCTCAGCCTCTCCATATACCCACGCCACACGCGTCCAGCCGTCTGCCCGGGTTGTAAACACCGTCGTTTCGACCACATCGGCATAAAGCGTCCAAGTAGATGTGCGTCCGTAGGCTGTTACATCGACCTTGACCGGAGAAGAGAAATCGACCTCCTGACCGTTGAGATCAGGTTCCATCACCGAACCCTCCGGACCAAGCTTGATCGAGCCGACATGCACCTTCTGCACATCGACATTATCCGGAATGGAAAAAATAACCCTGCGTCCCGGAACATCTATGGTTGTAGCTCCGATCTGATTTCCAACTTCAAGGTACCTATCAATAGTCTGCTTTGCCGTAATTGTCCACGTATAATCCTGATATAGTCCGACAACAACATTGATGTCATTTGTCAGATCAAGCCGGGATATGCTTTCCGGACTCACAAGCCTTGCCTCTGGTGATAACTCATAGGACTTGATCACAACATCCGAGATATCGGCGTTCTCCCCAAGAAACAGAGTCACCGACCGGTTTTGCTGATCAATAGACGCTGGTTGTAATTCCCACTCCGCTTCTATCGACTGAAAACCGACCTGTATCTGAGGATAAGGTATGTTATTCTTTATACAACCGGGAAGCAGCATGCACACACTGGTTGCCAACACTATGACAACACCTTCTATTTTCTTATATCCGAGATATTTCATATATGAATACCCATGCCGAATTTTATATTAAACAGATTGAATCTGAAATTGGCTCCGCTGGTAAACCGCGAGCCATCCTCGATTCCGTCAGTCCACTGGCGCTCTTTACGCATGTTCAGGCCGAATACACCAAATGAGACATTAAAACTCACATACTCCTGCACAAACACACACAGACCGGGACTGAAATCAAGCCCGAACTGAAATATATTAGTTTTCGTCTCCTTGGGAACGCCATTATAATTTCTTGTGAAAAATGAGTCTCCACCACCAAGTTTAAACGCGACCTCATTGAAAATTCCGAAGCGTCCCGATTTGCTTAATCCAAGATAATGACGATAGAATGCCGCCATCGAGTAAGTCGTGCTTTTATAGTTGACTCCCGACAGATTAAAGCTCATGTCTTCGTCTATATCGGCAAGAAAGCTGTCTATCCCACCCTCAAAATCAGTGATATCAAATCTGAGTCCGAGCGACTGGTTATGTCTGAAGAAATAAGACACTTCGGGGTTGACAGAATAGCCTTTAAGCCTGATATCAATGTCTGTCACCAGATCAAGAAGCTGATAATCCTTGATATCAAATTCTCCATACGATGCTGTAAGACCGATTTCCCATTTACCCTTGGGAACAAACAGAAAATTATAAAGACCGCGGTCATATCGTCCGTAGTTGCGCTCGGGAAGTATTATAGAAATAGTATCTTTCCCGACGATCACCTTTTCATCAAAAAGATCCCGGTTTATAGTCGTGTCTACCTTGATTTTCTCTTTTTTCGTCCATCTGTCCACAACCTTGTCCACGATCTTAATACCGCCGGAAGACTCTGCTGGGTATTCCGTGTCTCCCGACTGAGCCGGAACTGTTGCCAACGCCTGGCACCAAGCCGAAGTCATCACTATGGCAGCTGCCATTCTGCAAATAAGCTTTTTCATATATAAAATGCGACTCCGAATGTGATTGAAAACAGATTGATCTTGAAGTTGGCCGACGATGTTGACCGTGATGCGGTATATATCTGATTAGATACTGCCGAAGTATGACTGTAATTAAGTCCGAGCACTCCCACATTCACCTCAAGGGCAGAATAATTGTTCAGAAAAACTATGAATCCGGGAGTGAGACCGAGGCTGATACTGTTAGTTGTCTCATATGTGCCGGTGACATCGACACCGGTACCGTCACACATTTTAGCCTGCCCATAGCCATATTGAAGCTGCACCTCATTGAACATACCGAAACGTGTCGACGCACCGAGGCTGAAATAATTTCTGAAAACAGCCGAAGTCTGAAATGTATGTGATATACGATATAAATTGTCGATATTATAATCTGTGTCGGCCCCAAGAACAAAATCAGCACTATTCAGTCGGGTCAGCGACCTCGAATAGGCAAAACGCCCGCCTGCCGCAAGGTCATTGGCAAAAGCATACATCAATACCGGACTCACCTTGAACGAATATGTATCGCCTGACATGTCCTCTACAATGAAAAACTGATACTTGTTCAGATCAGTCTGGCTATAACTGACACTGAGCCCGGTTATCCACTGCCCCTTGGGGACAAATGATATCGATTCGAGATTACGTTCAAATTCCTTCTGGGCATATATCTGAGGAGATACTGCAAGCATAATCACAAGACCGACAAGCAACCGCCTGATAAATCCCGACCAAATATGATCATTCATAGTCAACCTAACCATAATCCTATCTAAAAACACACTGATTGGCATTTCATTACATCCGCCTGCAACTCGTTATAACAATACAAATACTACAGATTCCTTTATAATGCATCAAAGCAAAGATAACATAAAATTTCTTATAAAATCACACTTGTTCGATAAATCAATTATAATATGCTATATTTGACACAAAATACCACGATTTGATATTATGGCTCCTTGCCGAAAGCGACTCTGTCACCCGG
>JAIDKP010000101.1 GCA_029051445.1 Muribaculaceae bacterium
TTGCGAAAGTCAGGGCTTTGTTTTATGTTTTACAGCAGCTTATAAAAAGAGGCTGCGCCTATTTTGACACAGCCTCGTGCTATGGGGTAAGGCCTGATTATGTTTTTGTGAGATATTGGATCCGGTCAGTCAATGATGATGTCAAACTGGTCGTAGGGCTCTGTGCGGTGAGCGAGGTGTCTTGTAGAGGGTGAGATGCCGAAGAACGGAGAGTAGGTTTTGACAGAGATCGTTTTTCCGTCGGGTTTGAACTCAAGTATTCTGAGCCAGCCGTCTCCTCCGTTACCATGCCACCCGCCGCCGATCATCTGTGTGTTGAACATCATTTGTCTGATGTCGCCCTCATTGGCATTTTTGTCGACTCGATAGGCGACGGTGTCCTGGAAGTCGCCTGTGGGTTTGCCTGTGTGTCCACATATGGCAAGTACGATGTTGGATGAGGGGTACAGTAGTTTTTCCCATACCTGTTGCCCCCAGTTTGCGGGTGAGATTTCATAGTTCTCGTTGTCGGTACGCTCGCCTTGCCGCTCATGCAGGAGTGAATGTGTCATGTATATGACCTTGTGATTTTTGTATTTGTCGGATTCAATGAAGTTTTTTGTCCACTCCAACACTTCGTCACGTGGTGCGAATTCGTTACAGATTATGAGGATTTTTCCCCAATTGGGGTCTTTGAATTCGAAGATTGCGTTTTCGAGAGATTCGATACCTGACCGGTTCGGGAATACCTGAAGGCAGCATTTTTGCCACAAAGAGTTACGCTCGATCGGGAAGTATTCAGGGAAGTGTGTGTTGCCGTTTTCAGCTTTGCGGTATCCGTAGTCGTGGTTTCCTGTGGAGATGATGTACGGCACAATGTTGTCGAGTGTGGAGAATGCGCGCGATCCGGCTTCCCACATCTGCCGTGATGTCTGCCTCACGCGACTGCGGGTGACGAGGTTATGGTTCTGGTCTACGAGGTCGCCTGTGCAGAGCACTGCTTTGACTTTCAGATTGTCTACATTATCGGCAATCCAGTAGGTCATCAGGTCGAATATCGGCTGGTTTATGTTGTATTTGAGGTAGGTCTGCGGATCACCCAACAGAATCATTGAGAATGATCCGGGATCGTCAAGTGCAAGTCGTTCGGCTCGGTTTTGGGTGAAAGCGCTGAAAGTAGCGACAACGGCCAGAATGGCGAAAATGATGTTTCGTTTCATGCGGTTGACGTATTTTTTGGGGTGGCGTATTTTTAAATGCGAAATAAACATTAAAAACCATAGGGGTTGCAAATTTTTTTATTTAAAAAATTTGCATTTTTTTTTTTTTTTTGTATAGGTTTGGGTCGAAAGCCTAAAATCGAGAAAATACCGATCGGATTGTAACAGAAAACAACCGTCACTATTATTTTTTTCAATAACTCCACTAATCATTATCAAATGGGCAATTATGTAAAGAAGGTCCTGCAAAGTAGCCGGCTGGTATGTATAGCAATTGCATGCTGGGTGGCGGCAGGATTCACGGCACTTGCCGATGTGAATGGCGTGGTTGTCGACAATGAGGGTGAACCTATTGTCGGTGCGACTGTGCTTGTGAAAGGAACCAGTAAGGGCGCTGCAGCCGATATTGACGGCAAGTTTGTACTTGCAGGTGTCGATGCCCGGAAAGCTACGCTTGTCGTTTCGGCAGTGGGGTACTCGACACAGGAAATTGTGCTTGATGGCCGCCCGGATGTGATTGTGACACTCAAGGAAGATAGTAAAGTGCTTGACGATGTCGTTGTTGTAGGTTACGGTACGATGCAGAAGAAGCAGGTGACATCATCGATCACATCGATCAAGGGTGACGATCTTCTTGTGGGCATGGGTGGTTCTGATATAGGTGCCGCCCTTCAGGGCAAGGTGTCTGGACTGACGATTGACGGTGCCAACAGCTCGCCAAATGCTGCCTCGACCTATCAGCTGCGTGGCGCGGCTTCGATCAGTGCCGGAAAATCTCCGCTTGTCGTTATCGACGGTGTCCCCGGTGGTGATATCCGTGCAATCAATCAGGAGGATATCGAGAGCATCGATGTACTCAAGGATGCATCGGCCGGTGCGATTTACGGTACAAAGGCAGCTGCAGGTGTGATACTTATCACCACAAAGAAAGCCAAGGACGGCACAATGCGTCTGACCTACACCGGTGAGTTTACGACAGAGTTTCTGCGCAAGAAGCCGGAGCTTTTGACAGCACGCGAGTTTGTGGATGCCGGTATCGGAACGGATTTCGGCTATGAGACAGACTGGTATGACGCTGTGACTGTGGATCATCCTTTCTCGCAGAAGCATGCTATGACAATGCAGGAGGCGGGCAAGACACACGACATATATGCATCGCTGATCTACAAGGACAGCGAGGGTATTGTAATCGGTGACAAGCGCCGTGATCTGTCGGGCCGCATGAACGCCAATCTAAAGTTTTTCGACGGTATCCTTGAGGTAGGCATGCGCCTGCAGGCCCGTGAGGCAAAAAGTGACCAGCGTGGAACTATCACTACTGTCAAATCGGCTATCACGCTGAATCCGACAGCTCCGCTCATGGATCCTGATGATCCTGCAAAGTATAATGTCTCCATTAATTTCGACAAAAACGGACGCAACCCGGTGTCGGATGTGTATGAGAGTGTCTCGGATTACAAGGATCAATGGCTGCTCGGAACCATGACCATGAAACTGAAGATATGGGACGGTCTGTCGCTTCATGGATCGGCCAATGTGAACCGCTATCAGCAAAATTTCCAGCGCATGGAGTCGCCGGAGCACGGTGCTTCTTACTGGAATAAAGTGAACGGTTATGTAAAACACGAGTTTATACTTGATCACACGAAATCGTATGACGCTTACTTAAACTATCTGAAGGAATTTGGATCCGGACGTGAACACCGTGTCGACGCAACTCTCGGATGGACATTCTGGGAGAATGAAGGTAAGGAAACGTTTAATGCAGAAAATACCGACTTCGCAGCAATAGATGCTGTAGGGATATGGGATCTCGGCAGTGGCTCTTACCTTAAAAAGGGCAAAGCTAAAATGAAGTCCAACAAGAGTGTGCGTGAACGATCGCTGTCGTTCTTCGGCCGCGCGAGCTACAGCTATAACGACACCTATATGGCAACGGTATCGGTACGCCGGGAGTCATCGTCGAAGTTTGGCGCGTTTAACGGCTGGGGCACATTCTGGTCGACGAGCCTTGGCTGGCGCATAAGCAAGGAGGAGTTTATGGAAAGCACCCGTGACTGGCTGAACGACTTGAAAGTGCGTGTGGCTTACGGTGTGACAGGTAACAACGGATTCTCATCGGGCAACACTGTCACACGACTGAAGCAGAAGGACTACTGGATGATGTATGACACACAGACATGGATCAATGCCTATGGTGCCAAGAATAACGGCAATCCCGATCTGAAGTGGGAGGAGAACCATGAGCTGAACATAGGCCTTGACTATGCTCTGTTCAACAATCGGCTCTGGGGTAAGTTTGATTACTTCAACCGTAATATTCAGGACATGATCTTTATGGTGAAGGCTCCCCAGCCTCCTTATGTAGACGGCAACATATACCGTAACATCGGCACATTAAGCAATAAGGGCTGGGAGCTCGAAATTGCCGGCAATCCTGTGCAAACCAGGGATTTTGAGTGGACAACCTCGATGAATTTCTCGCACAACGGCAGTAAAATCACCAGGATCAATGTTGAGAGTGCCCGCTGGGAGGCATATCAGTTCCCGGGTCCCGGCTCGCCCGGTATCGGCATCCAGTATGTCGAGGGCTCAAAGGTAGGGCAGTGGTACGGCTACAAGGCCGTCGGTATTGATGAGAACGGTCCGCTGCTGATTGACTGCGGCAAGGACGGTATTCTGCCTCAGACACAAGTCACGGCAGACCATAAGGTGTACTTCGGCGATGCTATGCCGAAACTCATCATTAGCTGGAACAACCAGTTGCGCTACCGCAATTTTGACTTCTCGATGCAGATGCGATCGTGGATCGGACATGACGTCTATAACCAGTTCAGCATGTACAATGGTATTATCAACAGCGGTGGCCAAAACCTTATCAAGCCTCTATATGAGATGCACAAGGATTTTAAAGGCAACAAGCTGATAACCGATTATTTTATTGAGGACGGCACATTTGTGAAGATCGATGCAATCACTTTGGGCTATACGCTCAATACGCGTCAGTGGAACCGGTTTCTCGACAAAGCGCGTTTCTATATCGCCCTGCGCGATGTTGCAACGTTCACCGGATACAAGGGTATGAATCCGGAGGTGGCAATCAATGGTCTGACACCGGGTATGGATCTGCAGAGCGGATCAAGCATGTATCCCCAGACGATACGCTGTACTGCCGGTGTGCAGCTGACATTCTAACATAATGCCGTAATCCGCAAAAAAGCAAAGAAGAATATGAAAATAAGAAATATACTCATGTCCGCCGCGTTGCTTGGCACGATTGCATCGTGCGACATGAACGAGGTGTACTACTCCGACGTGCTTCCCGACAATCTTGTCCATAATGAACAGGGTGTTTTCATGTTGCTCGGACGAGCTTTCAACTATATGGAACCACTCCGTGCAAACTATATCTATGAAGTGAATGAACAGATGGCCGATGTGTTTATCTGTCCGACGCGCGTGACAGGCGCATGGTTTGAAGGCGGCATACACTATAATGCCCACTATCATACTGTTACGCCTGATCACCAGTATTCGCTGAACTGGTGGGACAATGTAACGACAGGTATTGCCAACTGTGTTGACTGCATTGATAAAATCAAGGCTCTCGATTACAGGAGTCTCGGTATTCCGGAAGAGCGCAGATCATTGCATATCGCGCAGGCAGAGGCACTGATGGCCTATTTCTATCTCAGAGGTATGGACTGGTTCGGCGGTCTTCCAATATATGAGTCACAAAATGATCCGTTGCAACCTCGTGCTACCATGAAGGCGACGTTTGAGAAGACCGAGTCGTTGATCAAGAGTGCGATGGCCAATCTCGAGAACCGCAAGACGGTTGATCAGTTTATGGACGGATACTTCCGTAAGGGAGCTGCCGCCATGCTTCTGGCTCAGCTTTACTTCAATGCCGAGTACTATATCGGTGTGCCTATGTACAACGAGGCTGCCAAGGTTTGTGAGGATGTGATCAACGGAGTGTATGGACCCTATGAGCTTGATGCGGAGTGGCAGACGCCTTTCGGATTTGACAACCATCTTTCACATGAAAACATGTGGTCGGTTGTGCTTGATGGTATTCATCTTCTTAACAACCGATATACCAATTTCTTTCCGAGCAAGATAGCAAACTATTTCGGGATCAAGACCGGTTATGGCGGCGGTGCCAACCAGTGGTGTCTCGCTCCATCGCGTAATCCGGAGGGGAAGCTCTACAAGGAGGTGAACCCGGAGATCAGGCTCGGGTCGCCTTATGAGAAGTTTGACGACGGCGATCTTCGCAAGCAGCTTTACCACTATAATGGTAACCGAAAGTATGACGGGATGTTTCTTGTTGGTGAACTTAGTGACCCACGCTATCCTGAGCGCGTGTGCGTAGGCACTTTCCCTCTCACAATGGGTAAACCCCTTGTTATAAACGACTGGATCGCTCCTTACTCAAAGCTGGTGGAGAATGGAGGCACGATTGCTACCAAAGCAGAGCTTCCGTCGACGATGGAGAATTGCGCGGAAGAGGGTGACGGTGTTCGCATCATCAAGTATGCTGTGCCGGATGAGGCCGACAATGCTCTTTATATGACTCAGGATCATCCGGTGATACGTCTTGCCGAGGCTTACTACACGCTTGCGGAGTGCAAGATGCGCACCGGGGACAAGAAGGGTGCCGCCGAGTTGATAAACGCGGTGAGAAGGCGTAACTTCGAGAAGGGTAATGATCCGAATCCTGTGACTGAGGCAAATCTTGACAAATGGCGTATGCTTGACGAGTGGCTTATTGAGTTCCTCGGAGAGGGCCGCCGCCGCATTGACTTGGTGCGCTGGGGTGTCTACCACACTGAGAAATGGTGGGATCATGAGCCGACCAATGATGTTAAGACCATGCGTCTGCCAATCCCTACATCGGCTTTTAGCGCTAACGCGCTTCTGAAGCAGAATCCCGGTTATGGTGGCAACGAACTTGCTCCTGAAGAAATGTAAATGATTGGTTTATAATATTGCTGAGAGAATGAGCCCGACGTCTTAAGAATGGAGGTCGGGCTTGTTTTATGCTGCGCGTGCGTGGTGTAGAATGTCATTTACACGCATTTGGCGTAGGAGATGAGTAAATGAAAGTAGGAGATAAACACCTGTTTATAGGTGATTACCTCCTACTTGTTATTGTGCGACCGGGTTATGCCTGCTTGTAGAGGTCGATCTGGTCGGGGGTGAAGTTGGCGATGAACTCGGCATGTTTCTCAACTTCAGCCTGTGCGATCTTGCTGTAGATTTTTGCGCTCTTTGTCATTGACTCTGAGGCGTAGCGTGTCGCGTCGGTGACATGAAGCCAGCTCATGACAAGGTTGCCTGCCATCTCGACGAGGCGACGTGCCATGAAGTCAGTGTAGGTGGTGTCACCCATTGCATTGACTTTCTCGACTGCTTCGTTGTATTTGGCGGCGAGACCGGCGAGCATGTCGGCTACGGGCTTGAGCTCGTCGGAAACGGGCTGTGTGGCGTAGTCTTCGATCATTGCGCTGTATGTGCCTGTGGTGACGTGGCGGATCGCAGCCACGACCTGAAGCTGTGTCGTGCCTTCGTAGATCGATGTGATGCGTGCGTCGCGGTAAACGCGCTCACAAGCGTAGTCTTTCATGAAGCCCGAGCCACCGTGGATCTGGATGCTGTCGTAGGCGTTCTGGTTGCAGTATTCGCTGGCGAGACCTTTGACGAGCGGGGTGCATGCATCGGCAAGGCGACGGTATTTCTTGAGGTCGTCTTTCTGCTCTTTGTCAAGTTTGGTACCTTCGCGCTCGATATCCTCGTAGGCTTTGTAAACGTCGACGAAACGTGAGGTCTCGTAGAGGAGCGCACGCGATGCATCGAGTTTGGCTTTCATGACGGAAAGCATTTCATAGACTGCGGGGAAGGTTATGATGGCTTTGCCGAACTGCTGGCGCTCGTTGGCATAGGCGAGTGCTTCGCGGTAGGCGATCTCGCTTACGCCGACGCTCTGTGCGGCGATGCCGAGGCGTGCGCCGTTCATGAGTGCCATCACATATTTGATGAGGCCGAGGCGGCGTGAGCCACAGAGCTCGGCTTTTGCGTTCTTGTAGGTGAGCTCGCACGTGGGTGATCCCTTGATGCCCATTTTGTTCTCGATGCGACGAACGTCGACACCTCCGTCGCGTTTGTCGTAGATGAACATGGAGAGACCGCGTCCGTCGCGTGTGCCGTCCTCAGAGCGTGCAAGCACGAGGTGTATGTCGCTGTCACCGTTGGTGATAAAGCGTTTTACACCGTTTAGACGCCATGTTCCGTCGGGAGCTTCGGTGGCTTTGAGCATCACCGACTGGAGGTCGGATCCGGCATCGGGCTCGGTGAGGTCCATCGACATGGTTTCTCCCTCGCATACACGGGGAATGTATTTTTCGCGCTGTTCCTCGTTTCCGAATTCATAGAGTGTCTCCACGCAGTCCTGAAGTCCCCAGAGGTTTTCAAAACCGGTGTCGGCACGGCTGACGATATCGGCAGCCATGATGTAGGGGGTGATGGGGAAGTTGAGACCGCCGTAGCGACGTGGCATAGCCATGCCCATGAGGCCGGCTTTGCGGCAAGCGTCGAGGTTCTCAAATGTAGCGTCGGCGTAGATGACACGGTTGTTTTCAACGCGCGGACCCTGGTGGTCGACCGACTCGGCATTGGGAGCGATGGTGTTTGCACAGATGTCTCCTACGATGTCGAGCACTTTGTCGTAGTTGTCCATGGCATCCTCGAAGTCGCGTGGAGCATAGTCAAATTTTTCGGCATCGCTGTATCCGCGTTCCTTGAGGTCGACGATCTTCTGCATCAGCGGATGCGAGAGATGGTTCTTGAGGTCGGGGTTATCGGTATAGAAATTAGCCATGGCTTATTTCGAGTTTTTCTTGTAGTACTTTATGAGTTTGGGGAGCACCTCTTCGATATCGCCGGTGATCACGTAGTCGGCGATCGTGTTGATGGGAGCCTCGGGGTCGTTGTTGACCGAGATGATCATGGCGCTCTCCTGCATGCCTGCGATGTGCTGGATCTGACCTGAGATGCCGCAGGCGATATAGAGTTTCGGGCGTACTGTCACACCGGTCTGTCCGATCTGACGGTCGTGTTCGGTGAATCCTGCGTCTACAGCCGCACGCGATGCGCCGACTTCGGCACCGAGGGTGTTTGCGAGATCGTGAAGAAGCTGGAAGTTTTCTTTGCTGCCTACTCCATATCCACCGGCAACAATGATGGGAGCGTTCTTGATGTTGATCTTGCTCTTTTCGATGTGGCGGTCGATGATCTCGACAACAAAGTCGGTATCATTGACATATTTTTTTGCATCAAGGTTGATAACCTCGCCTTTGTGGTCGGGGTTGACAACCTCTTTCTTCATGACACCTTCGCGCACGGTAGCCATCTGCGGACGGCAGTCGGGATTGACGATCGTCGCCACGATGTTGCCGCCGAATGCGGGGCGGATCTGATAGAGGAGGTCGGTGTATTCCTTGCCGGTCTTGGGGTCTTTGTGGTCGCCGATCTCAAGTGATGTGCAGTCGGCTGTGAGACCGCTGTGAAGGCTTGATGACACACGGGGACCGAGATCGCGTCCGATGCATGTGGCACCCATGAGGCAGATCTGAGGCTTGATCTCTTTGAAAAGATTGATCAGAATTGCCGCGTGGGGGTTGGATGTGTAGGGGAAAAGGCGAGAATCCTCGACTTTGTAGACAACGTCGGCTCCATAGGGGAAGAGCTGGTTCTCGATTCCCTCGAGCTTGTCGCCGATCACAAGTGCCTCAAGCTTAACGCCGAGACGGTCGGCGAGCTGGCGGCCTTTGGTGAGGAGTTCGAGGCTGACATCGGCAATCTTGCCGTCGTCAAATTCGCAATATACTATAAGATTGTTTTTGTCTTCTGCCATGATGTCTTATCCGATGGTGTGGTTGGCGATAAGTTCCTTGATGAGTTCCTCAAGCTGAGCGTCGTCGTTGTCGATGCGTCGGCTTTCCTTGGCGGTGAAGACAACGTTTTCGATAGCCTTTACCTTTGTGGGCGAGCCTGCCATGCCGATCTGCTCGGGATCAGCCTCGACAAATGCTGCACCCCATTCCTGGAGATTGAGGTAGGGACGTGCGTCGATGTAAGCCTGTTCCTCTGGATCAAGTTTGGCTTTCTCCGACGGAGAAACGACGCGCTTGAATTTCATGATGCGCTTCGCGTTGCGGGGGCGGCACTCGGCGGCTGATCCGTTAACGGTGACAACGCAGGGAAGGGGAGCTTTGACAGTTTCCACGCCTTGCTCGAGACGGCGCTTCACGATCACGTATCCGTCCTTGAGATCAATGATCTCCTCGGCGTAGGTGACCTGAGGAATTCCGAGTTTCTCGGCTATCTGCGGTCCTACCTGAGCTGTGTCTCCGTCGATAGCCTGGCGGCCTCCGAGGATGATGTCGTAGTTGCCGAATTTTTTTACTGCCTGAGCCAGCGAATAGGATGTCGCAAGAGTGTCGGCGCCGCCGAGAACTCTGTCGGTCAGTACAATGCCGGTGTCGGCGCCGCGGAAAATGGCTTCGCGTATGATCTCGGAAGCTCGTGGAAGTCCCATTGTGAGGATAGTGACAGTCGAGCCGGGGTTGGCATCCTTAATGCGCAAAGCCTGCTCGAGGGCGTTCAGATCCTCGGGGTTGAAGATGGCGGGGAGAGCGGCACGATTGATAGTGCCATCTTCTTTCATAGCATCTTTTCCTACATTGCGGGTGTCGGGCACCTGCTTTGCAAGGACGATGATGTTTAAACTCATAATCGTTATTTTGAGTGTTTAAGCTATTTTGTCTTTTGAAATGCGGCATGGCCTGACCGCATGAATAGTCAGGCGAGTGCCAACGACATGCAAAGATAGTAAAATCTTGTAGTTAAGCAAAATGAAAACCGCAGGATGTGGTGCTCCAGACAGATCTCACTCGTAGCTCAGACCGTCGAAACAATGTGTGCAGATGCATTCTCGTGGCAGTCCGATTGATCTTGTGACGCAATCTACACTGTTGAATTTCAGTGAGTCAAGCTTTAGGCGGTTGCTGATTTCCAATACCATGCGCTCATAGCGATCGGTGCCTTTTGTTGCGTATTCTTTCAGTATCTCTGCTGATGGATTCTCTCCTTCAAGATCCTGTATGACGCGTCGTGTTATCAACTCCATTTCGCTTTTTGAGTTTGTGAAGTTGATGAATTTGCACGGGTAGATGAGCGGCGGACAGCTTATGCGTACATGCACTTCTGTGGCTCCGGCATCGCGTATGTCCTTGACGTTGTCGCGTAGTTGCGTTCCGCGCACTATCGAGTCGTCGCAGAATGCCACGCGTTTACCCTCGAGAAGCGACTTGTTGACTATGAGTTTCATTTTTGCGACAAGTTCCCGGCGCTCCTGGCTTGAGGGTGTGAATGAGCGCGGCCATGTCGGTGTGTATTTGGATATACCGCGACGGTAGGGAACTCCTTTTCCGACGGAGTATCCGAGCGCCATGCCTATGCCTGAGTCGGGGATGGCACTGACAAAGTCGACTTCTGTGTCGTCTTCACGTCCCATTTCCTCGCCGCATGCGTTTCGCATTTCGTCGACATTGCGTCCTTCGTATTCGCAGGGGGGATAGCCGTAGTATGTCCAAAGAAACGCGCATATCTGCATTTTGTCGCCCGGTGCCTGAAGTTGCTCGATTCCTTTGTCAGATGAAATGCGTACAATTTCTCCCGGACCTATGTTCTTGGCGATCTCATAGCCGAGGTTATAAAATGCACATGATTCCGACGATAGCGCGTAGGATCCGTCGTCGGTCATATGTCGTCCGGCTATGATGGGGGTGCGTCCGAGACGGTCGCGTGCCGCTATGATCGAGCCGTCGTCAAGCAACAGCAGCATCGAACATGACCCTTTGACTTTCTTGAAAACAAGGTTTATGCCATCGACAAAGTCTTTGCCCTGCGAAATTATGTCGGCTACAATCTCGGTCGGATTAGCAGATTCAGAGGTGTGCTCGTAGAAGTTCTTGCCTTGTTCGAGCAGCTCCTGCGACAATTCTGCGAGGTTGTTTATTTTGGCGACAGTAACGATGCCGAATCGTCCTATCTTTGAGTTGAGCACAATTGGCTGCGCATCGGTGTCGCTTATGATGCCTATGCCGCTGTTGCCGGTGAACTCATGGAGTTCGTTCTCGAATTTGTTGCGGAAATATGCGTTCTCGATATTGTGTATCGAGCGGCTGAAATGGGTGCCGTCGACAGTCGCAAGCCCGGCACGTTTAGTGCCGAGATGCGAGTTGTAGTCGGTGCCGTAAAAGAGGTCGTTGACGCATTTAGAGCGCTTCACGACTCCAAAGAAACCTCCCATAAGAGTGGTCAGTGTTATTAGTTTGGTTTATAGAGCAGGCACGCTTTATGCCTTTGTTGCGTTTTCAACCCAGCGGCGGGCAGCAATGAATGCATCGATCCACGGTGTGAGCTCGGCCTCGGCCTTGTCGGCAGGCCAGTATCCGCACTGCCATGGAAATATGGCGCGCTCGGGGTGAGGCATCATAGCAAGGTGACGTCCGTCGGCCGAGGCTATCGCGGCGACAGCTCCCTTTGATCCATTGGGGTTGGCGGGATATGCATCGTAGTTGTAGCGTGCGACAACGTTGTATCCTTTTGTCTCGTCGGGGATACAGAACTTGCCTTCGCCATGTGCGACCCACGCACCGAGTTTCATGCCTGCAAGCGGCTTGAGCATCACAGAGTTGTTCTCGGGTATGTCGAGGCCGAGGAACTGTGACTCGAATTTGTGTGACACGTTGTGGTCCATGTGTGGACGCGGATCGGCATCCGGTGTGATGAGCCCCAGTTCGATCATGAGCTGACATCCGTTGCAGATGCCGAGCGAGATTGTGTCAGTGCGGTCGTAGAAGCGTCGCAGTGTGCGCTGTGCTGTCTCGTTCCAAAGGAATCCTCCCGCCCATCCTTTTGCTGAGCCGAGAACGTCGGAATTTGAGAATCCGCCGCAGAAGACTATCATGTTTATGTCGTCGAGTGTCTCACGGCCCGATGTGAGGTCGGTCATGTGCACGTCTTTGACATCGAAGCCAGCAAGGTGAAGGGCGTAGGCCATCTCTCGGTCGCCGTTGACTCCTTTCTCGCGTATGATCGCGGCTTTGATGCCCGAACGCTCTTTGCGTGTATGGGATATTCCGCGTGATGCAAGTGTGCCGTCCCAGCCATCGTGTATGTCATATACAACGGGCTGACTGCGATAGTTCTCGAAGCGGTCGAGGGCGCATTTCTCGCCGCTCTGAATGCTGTCGAGCATGTATGAGGGGCGGAACCACACGTCGCGGAGCCAGTCGATACCAAGAAGCCACTCGGCATCGCCGTGGCAGATGTTGAGCACGCGTTCGGCCGAGGGGTGTCCGAGTACAACGCTCTTAACGCCGGCAGCCTCAAGAATGGCTTTGACAGCATCGAGCTGCTCGCCGTCGGCAATCTGAACAGCGACAGCAGGGTTCTCGGCAAACAGAATTTTTGTGATATCGGTCTCGCCAAGCGCGCTCATTGCGGCGGTGTCTATCTCAAGACCTCCCTCGGTGTTGGCGAAGGTCATCTCAAGCAGTGTGACAATCAGACCGCCGGCCGAGATGTCGTGCATGGCAAGAATGCGACGCTCGGCTACCAGTTTCTGCAGTGTGTCGAAGACGTTGCGGAAATATGCCGGATCGTCGATTGCGGGAACATCGCTGCCTATCTTGCCCTGAGTCTGGGCAAAGGCGGAACCTCCGAGCGCAAGCGGGGAGAGGGAGAAGGGGATATAGAGAATTGTCGACTCGGGCACGTCGGCGAGTACCGGTGACACGGTCTTGCGTACGTCGGCGACTTCGCCGGCAGCCGAGATGATGACAGTGCCGGGGGCGAGCACTTTGGTGCCGTCGGCATATTTCTGGGTCATCGACAGGCTGTCTTTTCCGGTGGGGATGTTGATGCCGAGGTCGCATGCAAATCTGCTACATGATTCTACGGCACGATAGAGCGCCGCATCTTCTCCCTCGTTGCGGCAGGGCCACATCCAGTTGGCACTTAGTGAAATGGTGGACAACCCACGTGCAAGATCTGCTCCAACAATGTTGGTGAGTGACTCGGCTATGGCAAGTACCGATCCGCGTGCCGGGTCGGCGAGCGCAGCCTGAGGTGCATGTCCGATAGAAGTGGCTATGCCGGTGGTGCCGGTATAATCGAGGGCAACCACGCCGCAGTCGCTGAGGGGGAGCTGTATCTCACCCTGACACTGCTGTCGGGCGATGCGTCCGGTAACCGAACGGTCGACTTTGTTTGTCAGCCAATCTTTGCAGGCTACAGCTTCGAGCGAGAGGACTTCTTTGAGTGTATCCTCCAGATTCAGCGATGATGTCTCCGGAGCCTTGTACTCGCGCTCGACAGTGATGTCGTGCATGACAGTCTTCGGGGAATTTCCGAACATGTCGGCCATGCCGAGGTCGATGGGACGCTCTCCATTGTTGCGTTCAAATACAAAACGGTCGTCGCCTGTGGTCTCTCCGACCACATAGAGCGGTGCGCGCTCGCGCTCTGCTATGCGCTGTATGAGGGGGATGTCTTCTGATTTTACAACCAGACCCATGCGCTCCTGGCTCTCGTTGCCGACGATTTCTTTGGCAGAGAGAGTCTTGTCGCCAACGGGAAGTGCATCGAGGTCGATGTGTCCGCCGGTTGCCTCAACAAGCTCCGAAAGGGCGTTGAGGTGTCCGCCTGCACCGTGGTCGTGTATCGATACGATGGGGTTGTTGTCGCTCTCGGCGAGAGCGCGTATGACGTTGCTGACGCGTTTCTGCATCTCGGGGTTGGCGCGCTGCACGGCATTGAGCTCGATGGCTCCGGCGTAGCGGCCGGTATCGACCGACGAGACTGCTCCACCGCCCATGCCGATGCGGTAGTTGTCGCCTCCCATCACCACGACTTTCTCGCCCGGCTCGGGGGTGCCTTTCAGAGCGTCTTTCGCAGCTGCAAATCCTACACCTCCGGCAAGCATGATGACTTTGTCGTAGGCGAGCTTGCGGTCGTGCTCTGCATGCTCGAATGTGAGGAGCGATCCGCAGATCAGCGGCTGTCCGAATTTGTTGCCGAAGTCTGATGCTCCGTTAGAGGCCTTGATGAGGATTTCGGCAGGGGTCTGATAGAGCCACTGGCGCGGATCCATCATGCGCTCCCAAGGTTTCTCTTCGTCGAGACGCGGATATGATGTCATGTAGACGGCCGTTCCGGCTATAGGCAGACTTGCCTTTCCTCCACCGAGTCGGTCGCGTATCTCGCCTCCCGTGCCTGTTGCGGCTCCGTTGAATGGTTCAACTGTGGTCGGGAAGTTATGTGTTTCGGCTTTAAGTGAAATGACCGTCTCGATATCTTTTGTCTCAAAGAAATCGGGGCGGTCGGGGTTAACGGGTGCAAACTGCATGGCGGTCGGGCCTGCAACAAAGGCAACGTTGTCTTTGTATGCCGAGACGAGACGGCCGGGGTTTTGCTGAGATGTCTTTTTGATGAGCTTGAAAAGGGATGTGGGCTTTTCCTCGCCGTCGACAACAAACGATCCATTGAAGATCTTGTGGCGGCAATGCTCGGAGTTGACCTGTGAGAAACCGAATACCTCGCTGTCGGTGAGCGGGCGTCCGAGTTTCTTGGCAAGGTCGATGAGGTACTGCTCTTCGTCGTTGCTCAGTGCAAGTCCTTCGCGCTCATTGTACTCATGTATGTCGGCGATATGCTCTACAGGTGCCGGCGTGATGTCGGTAGAGAAGAGCATCTGGTCGAGTCCTGAATAGTGACGGTGTAGCATCGGATCAAATCCGGGATCGTTTTCAGGATTGTCCACTGGTGTGTACTCTTCGATGCGCTCGATGCCGGATAGCCCCATGTTCTGGGTGATTTCAACGGCGTTGGTACTCCACGGTGTGACCATTTCTTTGCGCGGACCGCGGAAATTACCTCTTATAGAGTCGAGTTCTACACTTGCTGCTCCGCCAAGAAGCCAGGAAATTTTCCTGTCGTCGTCCGGCGAGCAAGCATGATCGGCCTGGATGGCAAATACCTTGTCGGTGTCGCTTTTTCTGTAAAATAAAACCATTGCAGAGATGCTCTTTGAATAATAGCGCAAATTTAGCGGGATTTATGCTAACAGACAAATTAAAAATTATTCACACCGCATAAAACGATTTGGCATGATTTTTGTTTTTATAGTAAACACACACGAGAATCCACGTCAGGCGGTGGATTGATATTTTCGATACGAATTATGAATTTCAATAGTTTCACTATTAAATCGCAGGAAGCGATACAGAAGGCTGTGGAGATAACCCGCCAAGCCGGGGAACAGCAGATCGAACCCGTCCATATCCTCAAGGGGGTAATGGATGAGGGTGACTCTCTTGTGAAGTTAATTTATCAGAAGGTTGGTGTCAGTCCTGTTGCTGTGGCTCAGCAG
>JAIDKP010000102.1 GCA_029051445.1 Muribaculaceae bacterium
AAAACGAGTGATTATAGAGAAAAGAAATATGAATAGAACACTATTGTTTGGCGCGATTTTGTGCGTTGCAGGTATGCAGGCGGGTGCGCAGACGCTTGAGAAGATGAACTGGTTTAATGAACCGTCGCAATGGTCGATCGAGGATAATTGCCTGAAGATGGATGTCACTCCCAGAAGCGATTACTGGCGCATCTCGCACTACGGCTTCACGGTCGATGACGCTCCTTTTTATTACGCGGAATATGGTGGGGAATTTGAGGCAAAGGTGAAGATCGCCGGTGACTATAAGGTGCGGTTCGATCAGGCGGGAATAATGATACGTATCGACCATGAGAATTATATTAAAGCAGGAATAGAGTATGTCGACGGTAAATACAATCTGAGCACGGTAGTGACACACAAGACTTCGGACTGGAGTGTCATTGCTCTTGACCGCCCGGTGGATTTTATATGGATCAAGGCAGTGAGACGACTTGACGCTATCGAGATATTTTATTCGTTTGACGACAAGGAATACCACATGATGCGCAATGCATGGATGGAGGCTAACCGGCCAGTGAGGATCGGAATGTTCGCGGCATGTCCGGACGGCGAAGGGTTTAATGTCGTATTCTCGAATTTCAAGGTGACGCATCTCCCCGACAAAGTGCGTGCCGACTGGCTGAAAAACAACGCGGAATAAAAAGCGATGGCTGTATAAAAAATGTGCTTTCGGAAGTGAGGGGCGTGCTTGTTAATCGCTTGAATTTAAGCAAGAAGGTGTGCCAAAATATGCTTTGGGTGCGCCAAAGCATATTTTGACCCACTTTCCTTGGTGAAAAGACATTTGCGGCACAGTCTCTTGTAGTGTATATCTGCCGGCCGGTATGTCATTGACCGAACGGATGAATGAGTAGTCCCGGTTATTTAATGTCCTCTTTCTTGCCGTTGACGATGTAGGTGCCTTTGCCGAGCGAGGAGAGGGAAGTGGCGTTTGACAGGACTTTTTCGCCATCAAGACCGTAGACGTTGTATCTTGGCGTGATGTTTGTAGAGTCGGTAATATCTATGAGTTCGTAGCCTTTTGTGCCGAGACCAATTTTTTCGGCATAATCAACGATGTAGGCACCGTGGCGGGTGTTGATGCGCTGTATAAGCGGATCGCTGTTGTCGCCCGGTGTCGACTCATGATGGAAGACAAGATCAAGGCAGGCTTTGTCAAGTGCCACCGGGTCGGTCGATGCCAGGATGCCGATGTCGTTCATCTCCGGGGCGTGGGGATGCCCGTCGCAGTCACAGTCGACCGACAGATTATTCATGACATTGATGTAAAGTGTATTGCCTTTGAAGTAGTCGTGCACAGCCTGTGCGGTTCCCGCCATTGCTTCTATAAATGCGTCTTGTCCCTTTGGGTTGTCAAATACGTCTTTGGGATCGCTGTGCAGGCCTGCAGTGTGGATCAGTGTCTTGCCCTCGGGTGTGGCGATGCCGATGCTCTGGTTTTTGAGCACACCGCCAAATCCGCCCATGGCATGTCCTTTGAAGTGTGCGAGGTTGATCAGGAAGTCGTAGTCGGCAAGATGCGAGCCGACACGGTCATATTTAAGATGTTTCGTGTCTTTCATAGGGAGGTCGATGTATCCCTCCTCGTCCATGATGTCGACAGCGGCTATCTTGCCGTAGCCGCGCTCCTCGATGGCTTTCTTATGTGCCGCCGTGTTGGAGCGGTTGCCTCGATATGCGGTGTTGCATTCGACAAGTGTACCGCTGACTTTTTTCACAAGATCGGCGATAAGCTCCGGGCGAAGGTGGTTTGATTGCTCCGACTCTCCGGTGCTTATTTTTACGGCTACTTTGCCGTGAGCATCTTTACCTACGGCTTCATAGATTTTTACAAGGCTCTCAGGGGTAATGTCGGATGTAAAATAGACTTTGGCTCTTTCGGTAGCCGACTGTGCCAGACCAGTCAGAACCGATAGCCCGAAGGCGATCGCTGCGATTGTTCTTTTATTCATAGCTTTACGGTAATGATATGATACAAAGTTGAGCTTTTCCAATAATATTATTACTATCAAAAAATCGGTTTTCATTACCAAAAATACCGATAACAGCTGTTGGTTGGAGTGGAGCTTTAAAATGACACCTCCAGTACCTGACAGTGTCGCGATTTGGTGATTTCATGTGAAAGAATAGCATTGTCGGGGTCAAATACTTATCTTTGAAGAAATAAAATCAAAAAAAATGGTATTCAGACTTGCCACACTTGATGATCTGCCGCAGATCATGCCGATAATGGAAGCGGCGGTAGCACGTATGCTCAGAGAGGGGAAACAGCAATGGGACGAGACGTGCCCTGCATTGCCGCACATCATGGATGATGTAATGGCCGGGCAGGGTTATGTGCTTGAGGAATGCGGCAAGGTAATGGCGTATGGTGCGGTGGTATATACAGGAGAACCTGCCTATGATGATCTTGACGGCGAGTGGCTGAGTGACGGGACGTATGTGGTGGTGCATCGTCTTGCGGTGTTGCAGGAGAGTCAGGGGAGCGGTGTGGCTACTCTGTTTTTCAATATGGTGGAGAACATGGCAGCGGAGAAGGGAATCGGAAGTTTTCGTATCGATACCAATTTCGACAATTTCCCGATGCTTCACCTGATGGAGAAGTGTGGATTTGAGTATTGCGGTGAAGTGCGGTATGAGCGCGGCAGCCGCCGTGCATTCGAGAAACTGATATAAAAAGCGTCTCCCTGCCGAATGAGCCGAAGCAGGGGAACTCAAAAAATATGTGTAATGAATGTGGACTTAATCTATTGATTGGTTGATTTGTCAATTTCGTCCAATATTGCTGTATTTATAGACTTCCTGTGTCTCTGTAATATTGTTTTTTACCGAAACTTTCTTGCCACCTTTGAAATTCCATTGTGCCGAGATCATAAAGTCCGGTGTATGTGTGAAATTACGTGTTTCAATGTTCACACCTGTTCCGTGGGTTATGACAGTACGTCCCTTGCGCCATGCGGTAAAGTCGACCTTGAGCTGAAGTCTATTTTTCAGGAATTTTTTATATACACTTCCATTGATAGCAGAAACGCTTTTGAATGTCATATCCAGTACTTGGCAATTTGATTCCCAATAGCCGCCGAGGGTAGCACCAAATGTGTTGCTGAATGTGAATGAGTTGTTGCGGCCTACTTTCCATTTTTTCTGATCAGATACCCTGTAGTCAGGTGTTGAAGCCCACATGCTTGTCAACGAGGCATTTGGTTTTGCTATCCACCATTTTCCTACAGCCAGATTGTACTCCAATTGTCCGAAACGTACTCTCTGGTATCGACCTTTTGTCGCTGTAGAACGTAGAGTTTTTGTTCAATTGTTGTGATGTTCTTCTGTGCGTTATGTGATTGGGTCATGTAGTAAAAAGGGGCCAAGG
>JAIDKP010000103.1 GCA_029051445.1 Muribaculaceae bacterium
AGACATATGCTTATTGGGCTACATGGGACGAGACGAAATGGAATGACGTGATCACGTGTGTAAACCAGCTTGAAAATGAGTATGGCCGCGGTCTCGCCGACACATTTGCCGAAGTGTTCACTTCCGACAAGACAAAGTTCTGGAACCGCGAGTATATCTGGACTATACCGTCGGACGGCGGCACGACCGGCGGTGGTCTCGAACTTCCCGGTGTCATGCTTGAGAACAAGGGCTGGGGTGTGTACAACGGCTGGGGACAGATCAAGCCCTCAAATGACATCTATGAGGAGATGCTCAAGGACGGTGCCGGCAACGACCGTATCGTGAAGTCGATGCTGACCTATGGACAGAAGTTTATGTTCTTTGGCTCTGAGCGTGAGTTCTTCTCTTCGTCCGATGAAAATTCAGGATTCCAAGTCTATAAATACCAGGAGTCATTCGGTATGACCGACGATCCTATCGGCAACGGTTATGTCAATGCCAACGGCAACTGGCCGACAGTACGTATCAATTTCCCGCTGCTGCGCATGGCCGAGCTGATTCTCTTCCGTGCCGAGGCTTATCTGATGCAGGGCAATGGAGCCCAGGCAGCTGTCGACATCAACCGCGTGCGCACCCGTTCAAACCTCACTCCGCTCCCCGGTGCGGCTACTATGGCTGATCTCTACCATGAGCGTCGCTGCGAGCTCGCGTTTGAATACAGCAACCACCTGTTTGATCTCAAACGCTGGCACCGTTCCTCCAATTCCGACATAAAGGCGCTTGCTGCCGCCGAGCTCAACAGCCGTCCCACCGTGAGATATTACGCAGACCGCAACGATCCTGCATCGGCTTACACCGTTGACTTCTATAACGATTATCAGGACAAGCTCCCATATCAGGATTATATGATGACTTTCCCGTATCCTTCGCAGGAGGTGATCAAGTCCAACGGCAAACTGAAGCAGCTACCCGAGTGGGAGTAAAATAGTGATATATCTGTAAGGATCTGCACAGGTTTTGCAGATCTCATGAGGCAGAGGCGCACATCCGGTGCGCCTCTGTCTGATTTTAGTTCGCCGTTTCGGTGTTGCATATTTGGCGCTGTGTGGCAAAAAATGCGTGGCAAGATGCTGAGATTTAGCAAAAATGCAGTATATTTGCGGCTGTCATTTACCCGCGATGTGATCGGCATTGCGAGTAGTCGTATTGTATAGCACTATTTTACAAATGATTAATATCACTTTTCCCGACGGGAGCGTGAAACAGTTTGAGCAGGGTGTCACTCCCTTGCAGATCGCCGGATCGATAAGCCCGCGTCTTGCAAAGGATGTGCTTGCTGCTTCCGTTGACGACAAGGAGTGGGATCTCACACGTCCAATCGATTGCGATGCGTCGCTCAAACTTTTCAAATGGGATGATCCCGAAGGCAAGCACGCTTTCTGGCACAGTTCGGCTCATCTGCTTGCCGAGGCTCTGCAGGAGCTGTATCCAGGTGTGAAATTCGGTATCGGCCCGGCTATCGAAAACGGTTTCTATTATGATATAGATCCTGCCGGCAACACGATCACTTCGGCTGATTTCACCAAGATCGAGGAGAAGATGCTCGAGCTGGCGCGCAAGGCTGAGCCGATCCGGCGTGCCGATATCTCTAAGGATGATGCTCTCGCCATGTTTGGCGACCGTGGTGAGAAATATAAATGCGAGCTGATATCAGAGCTTGCCGACGGAACTATCACGACCTATACGCAGGGTGCGTTCACCGATCTCTGCCGTGGTCCGCATATCCCTGATACATCGCCGATAAAAGCCGTCAAAATCACGTCGCTTGCCGGAGCCTACTGGCGTGGCGATGAGAAACGCGGACAGCTTGTGCGCGTCTACGGTATCACTTTCCCCAAGAAGAAGATGCTCGACGAGTATCTCGCTCTGCTTGAGGAGGCCAAGAAACGCGACCACCGCAAACTCGGCAAGGAGATGGAACTCTTTGCTTTCTCGGCCAATGTGGGTCAGGGACTTCCTCTCTGGCTTCCTAAAGGTGCCGCTCTGCGTGACCGTCTCGAGCAGTTCCTGCGCAAAATACAGAAACGCTACGGTTACCAGCAGGTGATCACTCCCCATATCGGCAACAAGATGCTTTATGTGACTTCGGGTCACTATGCGAAATACGGCAAGGACTCGTTCCAGCCGATCCATACCCCTGAGGAAGGCGAGGAGTATCTGCTCAAGCCGATGAACTGCCCTCACCACTGCGAGATTTTCCGCGCGCTTCCGCGCTCCTATCGCGATCTGCCGCTGCGTCTTGCCGAATTCGGTACGGTCTACCGCTACGAGCAGAGCGGCGAGCTTCACGGCCTGACGCGCGTGCGCGGTTTCACGCAGGATGACGCTCATATCTTCTGCGCTCCCGATCAGATCAAGGATGAGTTCCTTAAGGTGATGGATATAATCCTGTATATCTTCAAGGCTCTCGACTTCGACAACTTCGAGGCTCAGATCTCGCTGCGCGACCCCAATAACAAGGAGAAATATATCGGCTCCGACGAAAACTGGCATCTTGCCGAGCAGGCCATCATCGAGGCTTGTGCCGAGAAGGGACTCAATGCCCGTAAAGAGCTTGGCGAGGCTGCTTTCTACGGTCCCAAACTCGACTTCATGGTAAAGGATGCCATCGGCCGCCGCTGGCAGCTCGGTACCATCCAGGTCGACTACAACCTGCCCGAACGCTTCCAGCTTGAATACACCGGCTCAGACAATGCCAAGCACCGTCCTGTCATGATCCATCGCGCTCCATTCGGGTCGATGGAGCGTTTTGTGGCTGTGCTTCTCGAGCATACTGCCGGCCGCTTCCCGCTCTGGCTTGCTCCCGAGCAGGCAGTCGTGCTTCCTATCAGCGAGAAGTTCAATGACTACGCCCAGAAGGTGGCCGATACCCTCAACGACATGGATCTTCGTGTCGTAATCGATGCCCGCAACGAGAAAATCGGCCGCAAGATACGCGACAATGAGATGAAGCGCATCCCGTATATGCTCGTCGTAGGCGAGAAAGAAGCCGAAAACGGAGAAGTTTCTGTAAGAAAACAGGGTGAAGGTGATAAAGGTACCATGAAAATTGCTACCTTTGCAGCGCATCTGACCGATGAGGTCAACAAAATGATTAAATAAATAACTCCCGACGATCCTTAATGGACCACAACCACAACAACAACTCCCCGAAAGGTCCGGCCGGCAATGGCCAGAGCGGACGCACCGGCGGAAGTTACACATCGGGCGACAGGCAGTCAACATCCGGCAGCCAGGGCGGTTATAATCGCCAGCAGAACGGAGGCCCGCGTCCCTATAGCAATTCAGGACAGACTCAGTCGCCGCGTCCTCCCTATCAGGGTGGAGCACGCCCTGGTGGAGCCGGCGCTCCAAGACCTGCCGGTCAGCGTCCCCCTTATCAGGGTGGCAGTCCGCGTCCCGGCGGATTCGGCGGTCCGCGTCCGATGGGTGCTCGTCCGGTACCAAGACAGGAAAAGCAGGAACTTCATGCGATCAATGAGCGCATACATGCCCGTGAGGTGCGACTTGTGGGTGACAACGTTGAAAACGGAATATTCTCTATTCAGGAGGCGCGCCGCATAGCCGACGAGCTGGAGCTTGATCTTGTGGAGATCTCCGCAACCGCTCAGCCTCCTGTATGTCGCATTATCGATTATCAGAAGTTCCTCTATCAGCAGAAAAAACGCCAGAAGGAACAGAAGGCAAAGGCAGCAAAGGTCGTAGTCAAGGAAATACGTTTCGGCCCGCAGACCGATGACCATGACTACAACTTCAAGCTCAAGCACGCCCAGGGCTTCCTCCAGGAAGGCTCGAA
>JAIDKP010000104.1 GCA_029051445.1 Muribaculaceae bacterium
GTTGAGCAGCGAGCGTGCCACCAGCAGGTCTGGATCATTAGGTGAGAGCTCCAGTCCCTTTGAGATATCGTCGGTGGCTTCGCCGAGATCGTCGATGCGTATATTGCAGATGGCGCGTGCCGCATATAGCTCCGGAGAAGCTTCGTGACGTATGAGACGTGTGTAGTAGGGGACTGCCTCGCCCGGCTTTCCGGTTGACTCGAGATAAAGAGCCCGGGTGAGTATGACCTGTACATTGTCGGGCTCAAGCTCTTCGGCCTTGGCTATTGAGGCTTCTGCGCCCTTGAAGTCGCCACCCCGAAGCTGAAGGAATCCGAGTTGCAGCCACGGATCGAAAAGCGTTGAGTCGAGTTGTGTCACAAGACGGTAATCGGCAAACGCTTTTGTGCTCTCGCCGATCGCGTTGAAGACCCGGGCGCGGTTGGTCAGCACCGTCACCGATGCCGGAGCCATTGCGTGGGCTGCGTCAAGAGCGGCTATGGCTGCCGAGTCCTGCCCCAGGTAATATCGGAGCATTCCGGCGTTTGACAGCAGAAGCACGTTCGACGGATTCGACGGCTCGAGGTGCATCGCCTTGTCGAGCAGCTGCAGAGCCTTCTCCCATTCCTCGCCTGCGATCGCCGAATCAGCTTGTTCGACAGTTTTCATATACGGTGTGCTCTCGGCGGGCACGCTGTCGCGTGCAAGTGTCTGGGCTGCAACGGTTGCCGGCAGGACTAGAACGATCAGGAGAAAGAGTATCTTTTTCATTACTAATGAGCAGAACTTAAACGTGTACTGACACTAGGATTTCTATCGGAAATTAATGAGTTAAAAAAATTATAGGTTGGCTGAGTATGGAAGACTTTTGATATAAGACTCCATAAAAGCCCAATCGGGATTTCCTGTGGAGTCCGCCGGTAGTTTTATTTTGTGTTTTGTCAATGTCTTTTTTCGATATTGTCGTCCGTATGCGTATTTATACATATCCTGATTTAGGATTGTTACAATGAAAGACATGGCATATTTAGAAATCTCGTGCTTTGGCATTAGTACGAGGATGTTATCATCGCAACAAAATTCGTAGTTGCGAAATACGCAATAACCGAACATATCGATAGTGATACAGTTTGAAAAAATATCCATATCGTTATCAACATATCGGTTTACGCCTTGATTATACATCCCTGCAGTTACTAATGGGATATCTCCTTCAATACTATCTGCTTTAGTAAGTCTTCTTCCTTTCGAGTAATCGAATAGATCTTCTGTCAAAGAAAACCATTTAAACTTCGAAACGTCAAGATCTATAATGCGCTGATTATTAATTGGAATGGTCGTATATGTTCTTGGTATGTCATAGCTATTGTTTTGTACAAGAAAAGTTGAGTATTCCCGTAAATCTTTTATGAAGTCTGTTTTATTTAGCATTTCATAACTAGTAGTCATGTATGCTTCTGCGCACCACTCATCTTTCTCTGTGACATAATGCTTAACACTCTTGCCAGGTACTTCTTCGTTGTTTGAATATAGATAGCACCATTCTTTTTTTATGGAGTCCCATTTTCCATGTACGTCAATTCGACCTAATTTTTTCCTTTTTTCAAATCCATCATCTTTGAAATATCCAAAAAAAGTTTTTTGATTGTTTGGGTGTGGTTTGTGCGCCGTAAAAACCATTACACAAGTGACAACACTTTTGTCGGAGTTATAGAAAAGTTCATTAGGCATGGAAAAAACAGCGTTTAAAGTATGCTTCTTTAAAAGTTCCTTTTTTAGTTGGGCAATTTTACCTTTTGTGGATATTGCACACTGCATTGGAACTATGGCGATACATGTCCCTCCCTCTACAAGTGCTTCAAGATTCCATTTTACAAACTCAAGTTCTTCAATGTCATTCTTCTTGTCTGCTTTATAAGGAGGATTGAGAAAACCAACAGTAGGCTTGTATATTGCTCCTGTTTTATTATTCCTGATGCCAGATTTAATTGTCGAGATCAAGTGGGGATCAAGGCCGCTTCCAAGGTATATATTGGTCTTACCGTCTCCATGTATAGCCATGTTTGATGCAGCAAGACAGTACATTTTTGGACCTTTCTCTATTCCAATTAGTTGGTAGGATTTTATAGACTTTATTATATCAGGATCTCCATTTGCATCTTTTATCATTTTACTCATGGCTGAAATTAGAAAGCCACAGGTTCCAGTGCAGTTGTCAAAAACAACAGATGTGTAGGTAACTTTTGCAATTTCAACAAAAAAATCTGTTATATGTGTAGGTGTAAGAACTACACCTAAGTCATAGCTGGTATTTGCATATCTTAAAAAAGCAATGTAAAGCTGGCCCAATACATCATAGTAACGATTGGTCTTTATGAATGAGTCAATGTGAACCTCCATGTCTCCAATTAGTTCTCTAAGAGAGTTCTTCTCTGAGTTGTCTGTGAACATGCTTCTGATAAACTCGTATCTTGACTCGATTACTTGAATTTTGTCGGTTCCTACATTTTCTTTCTTGAACCAATCAATAACATCATTAACCATTCGATTGGCTAATATTGGTTCATTCTCTTCTGTTTTATAATAATCTTTAAAGTTTTTAAGTCTTAGAGCTAATAAAATGCAACTTGCTAAAATGCACCGTTCTGCTTCGTCAATGTTCATTAGATGTAGACGTGTGTTAAGGACTCTTGTATAGTCGAGAAGTTTGTCATAATCTTGCCGCTTTTTTTCCTCGGAAGTATTGATGCCGGTATAATAATTTAATGGAGATAATAGCTGATCTCCAAAATATGGAAATGCGTTGGGCTCATCCTTTAATTGAAGGAAGTGAGATATTTTTAAATCGTCTTTATCAGTGCCACTTACTGCTATTGCAAGTACATCAAAAGATTTCGCAAGATATGAAGCGTATAATAAAACTCCATCTACTGCGTATTTGTCATATTGTTTATGACTCTCGCTTTCGTGGTTTCTTTTGTCTGCTTTATCCTCAATGACAATGATAAAATTTGTGTCATTTTTGTATTGGATTATAAAGTCAGGATAACCTTTGCCTTTTCCTTTTTTTGATGCGTTACGTAGTAATTTATCTATAATAGGGTTGGATGAGGCTTGTTGTTCGATAATTATGTCATCAGAGTATTGTGTGAAAAAGTCTCTGACGATGTTATCCGTGATAATTTCTCTTTTATTGTTTAGTATGTGGGTATTGCAGGGCTTCATTATAGTATCATCAGATTGTTAAACACACATTGTAAAGATAGAACAAAAAATAGAAATATTAAGTAATGATAGATTTAAATAGTGTGGCTGTTGTGGGTTTAGCGGCCGCCCGAAGCTCTGCGGTAGAGTGCTATGGCCACTATAGTGTAGATGACATTGGGAATCCACATCGCCACCATCGGCGATGTCAGTCCCGACACGGCGAATGTCGAGGTCATGGTCATGAACAGGATGTAGCTGAAACTCAGCGCAAGCCCGATGCCGATATTCAGTCCCATGCCTCCGCGCACCTTCTTCGACGACAGCGACATGCCTATCACAGTCAGGATAAACGCAGCGCCGAGCATGGCGTAGCGGCGGTGGTATTCGATCTCAAACGACTTGATGTTGGCCACGCCGCGCTCTTTCTGACGCTGTATATACTCGTCGAGCTGAGGGGTGGTCAGTGTCTCGTGGTCGTTTTCCGAGATCAGGAAGTCGCGCGGTTCAAATCTTATGATTGTGTCGAGCGAGTTGCCGGTGCGTATTATCTCGCGGCCGTCCTCGAAGTCGCGTATCATGTAGTCGCGTGCCGTCCAGTTATATAGCGTGTCCCACTTGATGCTTTGCGATGTCAGGCGCGACACAAGCTGTTTGTCCTCAAACGACTCGAGCGAGAATTTATAGCCCGTGCGCAGATTGTTGTCATATCGCGTCATATAGGCTATCTGACTCGGGGCGACCTGGATCATGATGTTGTTTCCGTAGTCGACGCGCTTGTTCTTCACATAGGTGTTGGTGAAATCGATGCGCTTGATGTTGGCCGGAGGGATGATATAAGACCCAAGTATGAATGTGGCTATGGCGATTACGGCGGCCGATGCGAGATAGGGACGGAGCCGACGCTTGTAGCTCACGCCCGACGCCAGCATTG
>JAIDKP010000105.1 GCA_029051445.1 Muribaculaceae bacterium
AGCTGGTATAGTATGCCGCCGACATCAATGCCTATTTTTGCGTCCTTTGACAGTTTGAAGTAGGGTGTCACTATGGGCTGGGTTTCCCATCGTTGTGTCATAACCGAACGATAGCTTTGTGCGCCAACTTGTAAGCCCCAACGGTCGCCGAGGCTGAAATCGGCGTATCCTCCAAACATCGGAATCGAAGTGTAGCCAGCCATGGATGGAAGCATGGAACCCGGCGAAGTGTAGTAACTGCCAAAGACAGTAAAGCTGACATTATCGTTCAGCATGTAGCCGACTGATCCGCCAAATCCTGTGGAGGTGCGCAAGCCGCGGTAGAATCCGTATTTCAGTGCTTCGCCATATGCAGTAAAGGTGAAGTTGCCAACCGACTGATACAGGGAGATGCGTCCCTGCTCAATACCCATCATTCCGGGGAGTGACTGCGATGCTGCATAGCCTGAAATTCCGCCGCTGTACCATGACGCTATCTTACCGGGATGTATCGGTTTGGCGTGAAATACACGATTTTCGACGAGAATAGGTGTCTGTGGTCTGAACAGGCGGCTGTAGCCTGACATGGAAGGCGGTGCAATATTGCCCAATGACGGTGAGGCCGTGGTGAGTTCAATGTGCCTGATCGAATCGAGACGCAATGAATCAGGTGCCTCGACCTGCGCGTTGATCACTATCGCAGTTAATAAGGTGATCATTGTTATAATTGCCCGCTGTATTCTAAAAAACTTCGACATAATCAGTATAGCCGGTGGTTATTATGAGAGAGTCACGACAGCAATGGAGTGTCAGATGGCGATGAAGCGATAGTAGGATGCCTCGCCGGGATGTAGTACAGGATCTGAAACGGAGCGGTAGATATGAAATTCTGTATCAGTGAGCTTTTCAATGAGTATATAGCTTTCTACCTGTCCGACAAGTTGAATGACTGACATATTGCGGTTGGTGAAGGCCCACTTGAAGTATAATGGTTCGGAGTGGTCATGGTCGGTTTCCCATCTCATCCATCCGGTCATATCGGGGCTGAATTGATATACCCATGTGTCTCCTGTAATGTCCTTTGGCTCAAATCCAGGCGTGTGTTCGTACACCAACTTCCATTTCGAGGAGGTCAGGCGTGAGATTATGTTTTTCTGGCTGTCATCGAGGTAGCCTGTGCGTTCCTCGCACGACGATAGTATAATCGCCAAAAATAATATCGGCAAAAGCAAACGCAACAGTCTATTTAGATATATAAGTCTCACATCCTCAAAGATAATATAAATGAAATTTAATTCAAATAAATTATTTTATCTTTTTTGGAATATTCTTATTACATTTGCGATGCTCACTCAAGAGGGGTGCCGGGCTGTAGAAGCCGGGCTGAGATCATACCCTTGGAACTTGAAGCGGTCAGTACCGCCGTAAGGATCTTGAAGTAACTTATTACAAGTCTACTCCGCGCGTTGATTTCAACGCCTCTTGATAGCATTGTATATGTAAATGTTATGACTTATGGAGGTAGACATCAATGGCCGTCGTATTGCAGTGGACGGAGATCACGTGACTCTTGAGGAATTATTGACCCGTGAGGGATTTACCGGTGTCGGCCAGGCGGTGGCGGTGAACAATTGTGTGGTGCCGCGTGGCGATTGGAATAGTTTTGCAATTGCCGACGGAATGAAGCTTACAGTGATACGTGCGGTATGCGGAGGATGATGCAATGAATCTGGTCGCTATTACTGTACCGTACTTCTATGATGGAGAAGGACGTGATATTGTATCGGTTCTTGAAAGCGGTCGCTTCGGGCGTGTGCATATCAGAAAACCAGGTGCTTCAGCCAATGAAATGAGGACGCTTCTTGATGCAGTTCCGGCTGAATACAGGCAGAACCTGACGCTTCATGACTGTCTTGAACTCGCTGAGGAGTATGGTGTAGGCGGCGTTCATCTGAGCCGTCGTAATGCTGTCGCTCCGGTGGGATGGAAAGGGATTGTGAGCCGGTCGCTTCATGCTGTCGAAGATATTTCAGCAGCAACGGAGGATTATGTGTTCTTAAGTCCAGTATATCCGAGCATATCAAAGCCGGGATATCGTGGAAATTTTGATTTGGAGGAACTTAAAGGATACGTGAACAGCAAGGTTTATGCGCTCGGCGGTGTAACGCCGGAAAGACTGACGGAGCTGGAGTATGCGGGTTTTGGCGGAGCTGCCATGCTTGGCTCTGTCTGGTGCCGACAGATTGACATGTCGCAGTTCAGGTTGCAGTTTATCACACATGGAGAAACTTCCGATGAAGTTATCGAGGGAGCTATGGCCGCTCTGGAGGGTGGATGCCGTTGGGTGCAGGTGAGAATGAAAGACCGCGATGTGGCTGAAGTTGAAAAAGTCGTGTTAAGGCTGGCGCCGGTTTGTCGTAGCTGTGATGCGGTTCTGCTTGTCGACGATCATGTGGAGCTTGCGGCACGTCTTGATTGCGTGGACGGTGTGCATGTGGGGAAAAACGACATGCCTGTTGCTGAGGCACGCAAGGTGCTCGGACCATCGAAAATACTCGGAGCCACAGCCAATACAGCGGAGGATGTGATGCGGGCTGCGACTGATGGAGCCGACTATGTGGGACTGGGGCCGTTCCGCTTCACGACCACAAAGAAAAACCTTAGTCCGGTGCTTGGTCTTGAAGGATATGCCGGTATTTTGCGCCGATGCCGCGATGCGGGCTACCTGATTCCGATTGTGGCTATAGGCGGAATAACCGAGAGTGATATAAAGGAGATCATGTCGACCGGTGTCGGTGGAATAGCTGTGAGCGGAACCATACTGCGTGCCGGTGACAGAGCCGCTAAAACAGCGGAACTAGTGAATATGATCAGTGGAACAGTCGAAAATTAAAAGCAATCGAAATATATGGGAAATCTTGTGATTGGAGGCCGTGAGTTTACATCGCGCCTTTTTGTAGGTACCGGCAAGTTTCGCTCCAACGAGCAAATGGAGGCTGCTATAAAAGCATCGGGATCGCAGATGGTGACAGTGGCGATGAAGCGTATCGACATGGATAACCGTGAGGATGACATGCTCCGGCACATAATGCACGACGGTATACAGATATTGCCAAACACATCGGGAGCAAGAACGGCTGAAGAGGCGGTGCTTGCTGCTCAGCTTGCACGTGAAGCATTTGGGACCAATTTTCTTAAACTGGAGATACATCCCGATCCAAAGTATCTGCTGCCTGACCCCATCGAGACTCTAAAGGCAACCGAAGAGCTCGCAAAAATGGGGTTTGTCGTATTGCCGTATATACAGGCTGATCCGGTACTCTGCAAGCGGCTGGAGGAGGCAGGAGCTGCGACGGTAATGCCTCTTGCGGCTCCAATCGGTTCGAACAAGGGGCTTGTGACGCGTGATTTGCTTAAAATCATTATCGAGCAGAGCCGTGTACCAGTTGTCGTGGATGCCGGACTCGGCGCACCGTCGCATGCGGCCGAGGCGATGGAGCTCGGTGCTGATGCTGTGCTGGTGAATACGGCTATCGCAGTTGCCGGGGATCCGGAAAGGATGGCGCGTGCGTTTGCAGCGGCCACAGCTGCCGGACGTGAGGCTTATGAGTCGGGGCTCGGCGCAGTGGGTGACTATGCAGAGGCTTCTTCTCCTTTAACTTCTTTTCTTGACTGACGATGTTTTCTGAGTATCTGAAAGAAAATTACGACTGGAACACGACGACACGGGAAATAATGTCGATGACCCGGGCTGATGTGGAGCGTGCGCTTGCCAGAGAACATCTTGACGATCGTGACTTCATGGCATTGATATCGCCTGCAGCAAGCCCCTACATAGAGGCAATGGCCCGCAAAAGCAAGGCGATAACAGAGCGGAGGTTCGGCAAGACGGTGAGCATATTCATACCGATGTATATCACCAACTCGTGTACCAACTCGTGTGTGTACTGTGGATTCAACAGGCATAACAAATTTGACCGCGTGGTGCTTACGCCGGAGCAGATCGAGGCTGAATGCAAGGCGATCAAAGCGATGGGGCCGTTTGAAAACCTGTTGCTCGTGACAGGTGAAAATCCGGCAGTAGCGGGTACTGAATATATAGAGCGTGCGCTTCAGGTGTGTCGCCCTTATTTCAGCAACCTTACAAT
>JAIDKP010000106.1 GCA_029051445.1 Muribaculaceae bacterium
ATCGTTATAAGCTCAAATAAACAACCTTTATTTTACTCATTATAAAACATTTACCCCCCCCCGTTTTTAACGCTTTTTAACTGTTTAATTTGCAATAAACACACTTTAACATCGGGTATTTTTTATAGTTTTGCATGCAGAGAGACAAAGTGAGCAATTGGCAACATGTCAGTTGCTTGTTTCTGCCCCTTTTTGCATACCTAAAACGCACTACCGAATTTTACAACTTTATAACTACTAATGAATTACAACACCCATACTCCAAATGCGGCACGTTCGGCCATGTTACTGAGCCTGCTTCTGCTGTTCCTTGCGATCCCGCGGACATCATCGGCACAGAGCTGGAACATGAAAACCAACTTGCTCTATGATGCAACAGCAACGATAAATCTTGGAGTCGAGACAACACTTGCTCCGAAATGGAGTCTGGATCTCTCAGGCAACTTCAATGCATGGTCGATCAACGATCACAGGTGGAAACACTGGATGGTGCAGCCTGAGGCACGCTATTGGTTCTGCGAGGCTTTCCATGGCCATTTTGTAGGCGCACACGCGCTTGGCGGACAATACAATGTCGGCAACATCGATCTCGGATTCAAGATGCTTGGCACCGATTTCAGAAACCTTCGCGACAAACGCTATCAGGGATGGTATGGAGGTCTCGGTGTCGCCTACGGATACTCATGGATCATCAACCGCCACTGGAACTTCGAGGCCGAGATAGGTTTCGGATGGGTCTACACACGCTACGATGTGTATCCCTGCGCCCACTGCGGCACAAAGCTCGCCAACGACAGACCCCACAACTATGTGGGTCCTACAAAGGCAGCCCTCAATCTTGTGTATGTATTCTGATCCTCTCCAACGCTTAGAGATTTCACAGACAGATGAAAAAATATTTATATAGACTCTGCATAGCGCTTGCCGCGGCTATCCCAGCAACCGCATCGGCCAATGAAGCGCCCTTTATGGCCGCTATCGAACGCACACAACTCAACGTTACCGCTTCAAAATATGCAGTGGAGCGATCAGAGAACATGCTCTTTGTGAGCGCCGACCTCAACATTGATTCAGTGCGCCGCGGCAGCAACCGCGAGCTCTGGATCAAGCCCGAAGTCGTGGCCACATCAAAGACCGAACAGCTGCCTGCTGTAGTGCTTGCCGGACGCAACCGCTTCTATCAGGCGCAGCGTCGCGAGCTTCCCGCCAAAGAGAACTTCACGCTTCTGCGCGACAACTACAAGGACCAGACCTACACATACAACGCCACTGTCCCCTATGAGAAATGGATGCACGGTGCCGAACTGAAGCTCATAGTTGAACTGCGCGGATGTTGCTCCGACTCGATCGAACGCCAGGAGATCCTGCTCACGCATATCAACGTAGAGCCGCCGGCCCCCCAGCGTTTCATACCCGTCTACAACTGGATCACTCCGCAGGCCGAGGCTGTCAAGACCCGCGAGCTGCGCGGACAGGCCTATATCGACTTCCCGGTCAATAAGATCGTGATATATCCCGAATACCGCCGCAACACAGTCGAGCTGGCCAAGATACGCGCCACGATCGACTCGGTGCACCAGGATCCCGACATCAAGATCACAGCTCTGTCGATCAAGGGTTATGCATCGCCCGAGGGTCCGTGGAACAACAACGTGCGTCTTGCCAAAGGCCGTACAGCCGCCCTCAAGACCTATGTCGAGGAGCTTTACCACTTCCAGAAAGACTTTATCCAAACCGATTTCGATCCTGAGGACTGGGGCGGCCTGCGTGCCTATGTGGAGAAGAGCAATATCGCCAACCGCGAGGGCATCCTCTCGCTTATCGACTCGTCGCTCGAGCCCGATGCCAAGGATGCCAAGATCAAGTCGACATACCCGCAACAGTATGCGTTCCTTCTCGCCGAAGTATATCCGGCACTCCGCCACTCCGACTATCGCATCGAGTACACTATCCGCTCGTTCAGCGATGTCAACGAGATACTTGAACTGGTGAAGACGCGCCCGCAGAAGCTTTCGCTTCAGGAATTCTTCCTTGCGGCAAAGAGTGTAGAGCCGGGAAGCGACATCTACAACGACATTTTTGAGACGGCAGTGCGCATGTACCCTGACAGCGAGGTAGCCAACCTCAATGCCGCAAACGCCGCCATGGGTCGCGGCGACTATGCCGCAGCAGCCCGCTACATAGCCAAGGCCGGCGATGACGCTACAGCGATATATGCGGCCGGCGTGCTTGCAGCACTTCAGGGCGACTACGCCAAGGCCCGGGAGAACTTCGAGGCAGCAGCCCGACTCAAAGTAGCCGACGCTCCAGCCGCTCTCCGTCAGCTCGACGACATGCAGAAATAACCGCCTGCCAAATGGCCAATCATCACACTTCAGACAAAAAGAAAAAGACATATCTATGAAAAAACTTAAAACCCTGCTCTACGGATTTTTTGCCGCAGCAATGATTGCCGGCTGCTCACAGGACGAGATACCCGGTAACGGGACTGACACGCCCGGCACAGGCGAGAACGACGGCGAAGGCTACTACACTTCGCTCAACATACTCATGCCCAACGGCAAGAACATGTCGCGCAGCGTCACGACAGATCCCGACGGCAATGGTTCGTCGACATCGAGCGACGGCATTGAAGTCGGCTCTGAGGCCGAGAACAAGGTGACCAGCGCTCTTATCGTGCTTGCAAAATACGCGCCCGGCAATGCGGCCGAGAATTTCGGTTTCATCGCGGCCGCCGAAGTGCAGTCAAGCCATCTGGTCGACATGACTGTCTCGGGTGACAAAGCCTACAAGGCTCTGGCCCGCATCCAAAAGACCAATCTCAGCCTTTTCTACGACCAGCTCGAGGGGAACGGCATCGACAAACCGATCGTGTATGTGTTTGTGTTCTGCAACCCGACTAAGGATCTTTCCGACATGTTCACAAGCGCGCACACCACATACGGCGACACCAACTGGATCAACAGCGAGTGCGTTGTAAGGCAGGGCGTACAGGGACAGCCTAACATCAACATAGGCATCTGGGGCGCCAACTCGTTCCTGATGAACAACGTGAGCCTCACAACCCGCGAGCTTCCGGCTTCGATACTCGACTGGGAGAACTTCGACAAGGCAGAGACTCCGTTCCATCTGAGCCAGAACAACGCCACAGCCACCAACCCCAATCTTCCCGACAACTCGACCGAAAAACGCGGCGCAGTGCGCATGGAGCGCTCGGTTGCACGTTTCGACTTCAAGGACGGCAGTAAGAATGGCGACCAGCGTTATGACGTGCTTTTCCACAGCCATCAGGGTGTGGCTCAGGACGGCGAGAACGGCACAGCCTACGAGCCTCTGGTGAGCATCGAGCTGCAGCGCATGGCACTGGTGAACATGAGCAACAGGTTCTATTATCTGCGCCGTGTATCGGACAACGGTCTTGTCACCGGCGACAAATACCGTATCTGCTCTCCGGAGCTTCCCTGGCAGCGTGTCAACGGCAAGTATGAGCAGGGCAACTATGTAGTGGGACCGTATGCCGACATTTTCTATGCAGGCGAACTCACGACCGGTTTCTCGACCTATTTCAATTATCCGTTCTTTGACGACAACGGCACTTTCAACAACTCGACCATGGCTACCGACCAGTGGGACGCATACATGATCAAGGATGTGCTTGCCGGAACTGTGAAGGACAATTACAAGGGCAAAAACGATTATACCGTATGGCGTTATGTCACCGAGAACGTGATACCCGACGGCCCGTCGAAGCAGGTGAACGGTATTTCCACCGGTATTATCTTCAAGGGCCGCATGCTCAGCGGAGACCACGCCTACAGCGATCAGCTCCACGGCACGGAGTCGTACTGGGAGCAGAATTACCACAAGAATCTCGCGCTCTGCCTCGACGGCAAAGAGTTTGAGGTGAACGGTGTAAAGCACGCTCCCCTCGCAGGCAACTCGAAAGAGGATCCTATACTGTATTATCTCGACGGCTCACTCTACATGACATGGAACCACATACGCCGCGCAGCCATACAGGCGGCAGTGAACATGACCGCATCGGGAGTGCAGATCAACCGCTCCAACAGCCTCTACCGCGCAGTGTTCGGCGAGGGTGCGATCCCTCCGGGCAACACCTACATATCGCCTGACGGCAGCTCACAGCCGATCAACGACCCGAGCTGGAACAGCGACACTGAATCGGCAGCCTATAAGCTCTACGCGCAGAGCGCCGACTACGCATGGTCGCAGTGGGATGCCGCCGGAAAGCCTGTCAACGAGATCGGCCAGGCCGCTCCTGCCACTCTGGCAGCAATGCGCCAGGCAGTGACCGCCGCCGGCATCAGCATCTACCAGAGCAGCATCGACAACGGCAATGCCGGCTACTACTGCTACTATTACTACTGGAACCGCCACAACGACAATGGTCTGAACGGCATCATGGGTCCGATGGAGTTTGATGTGGTGCGCAACAATGTCTACAAGCTGTCGGTCGACAAGATCAGCCGCCTGGGTCATCCGCGTATCCCCGACAACGATCCCGACGATCCCACTCCCGATACCCCCGACGAGTCATCGCT
The DNA here is from genome assembly GCA_029051445.1 of Muribaculaceae bacterium. Taxonomy (GTDB): domain Bacteria; phylum Bacteroidota; class Bacteroidia; order Bacteroidales; family Muribaculaceae; genus JAFLTL01. The sequence goes on from JAIDKP010000106.1 coordinate 4,563, forward strand.
TATCTATCTTGACGTAAATGTCCAGGTTACCCCGTGGGCAGTGCGCGTCAACTCGATAGAATTCTAATACAGCGTCCAACACGCATCACACACACAACTTATTATCACGTTTTTTACGATGAACATTCTGCGGAATAAGTTTTACAGAACCATCATGGGCGCGGTGACGATCGCCGCGTCCATGCTCGGGCTCAGCTCATGCGGGGCGATCAACGACGATCTGCCTCCGTGTCCCGAAGGGGTCGCGCTGAGGTTTGTGTTTGACTACAACATGGAGTTTGCCAATGCGTTTCCCTCGCAGGTCGACTGCCTGACACTGCTTGTTTATGACGCAGACGGCAACTACATCACCACCCGCACCGAGACCACCCAGGTGCTCGCCGACGAGAACTGGCGCATGGTGATCGATCTGCCAGCCGGAAAGAGCTACCATTTTGTAGCCTACGGCGGTCTTGAGTGCCCGAAGTCGACATTCGGCTTTGTCAACACTCCCGCCTCCGGCTCAACCCTGCAGCAGCTTCAGGTGTCGATGGACGCCGAATGCATTGACGCAGATCCCGGCAAGGAGCTTCACCCGCTCTTCTACGGCGACCTTGACATGACCGTGCCCGCCGGAGCACTCGACTACACCGCAGGTACAGTGTACATGATGCGCGACACCAACACTCTGCGCATCCTGCTGCAGAACGTCGACGGCACTCCGTGCAATGCAGAGGATTTCGTATTCAAAATCACCGACAACAACACTCTCTTCAACTACGATAATTCAGTCATCGCCACCCCGTCGGGCATAACCTATTCGCCATATGTCACCGGACAGGCCGGTGCCGGACTTACCGAGGATGGCGACGACGCGCTGCTGGCCTACGCCGAGTTTTCGCTCTCACGTCTCACAGAGCATTCGGGCGCACGCCTGACGATCTCCAACGCAGTCTCTGGCGAGCCGGTTCTGTCGATCCCGCTTGTCAACTATCTGCTGCTGCTCCGCAGCCAGCAGTTCGCAACAATGGGCGACCAGGAGTTTCTTGACCGCGAGCACCGCTGGAACATGATACTTTTCCTCGAACAGGGTCGCTGGATCGACACACGCATCGTGATCAATGACTGGATTGTACGCATCAATCATGCCGACTTATGATGAGAACCAGACTATCTTATCTGCTTATCGCTCCACTGCTCATGCTTTGTGCCGCATGCGTCTCGGAAGAGGGTGTGCCTGAAGAGGTGACCACTACCGAGATGACACTGCGCATGAAGATCAACATGGGTCTGGAGGAAAACACACCGACTGCCCGCGCCGACAAGGGCGAGCCAGACAGATATGATCCCGCGTCGGGTAAGTTTGAGGAGATCGCCACACTCCGCGTCATCATACTTCACGGAACGGACCGCGAGGTAGAAGGCGCACGCCTGGTGGCTACTTCCTCTGACGGCACTCCGCTCAACGACAATCTTGAATTCAAAGTAGCCTCCAACGAGAAGAAGACAATCGTGCTGATCGCCAACGAGGAGTCGCTCACGCCTCCCGCCGGAGTCAAAGGCATGAGTGTGTCGGAGTATCTCGACCAGTTTGCCCAAAAAGGCACCAAGATCTCCGACTCGCAATGGAAACAGCTGAATGAATGGAAAGTGGAAATGCCCGATTTCAATCCATCGGTGCCGGAGTTAGAACAGACATATACCAAGAGCCTGTTTTCAACGACCGGTCTAAATCCGCGTCTGCCACTTACAGAAATCTGGGAAATCGAAACTCTATCTGAGGCACAACGCCAAAACAAGACCGATGAAGTGCAGGAGGTGACTCTGTTTATGACGCGCGCAGCCGCCAAGGCCACATTTCACTTCGACATCGATCCGTCGTACAGCGGATCGGGAAGTAAGGTAACCGGAATCAGATTCTGGGGTGTAGCCCCCATCCAGACTGTATTCCCGCAGAACGCTGTTTACAGTCCGGCGAAATATACCGCCAGCGGCGAGCCCAATGTAGTGGCCGACGGCAAGCGTTTCATAACATATTTCACCCCTGCTGATCTCACGTTTCCCGGAACGTTCCTTATCGACATGTCGGAGGATCCGGTAGAAATCAAGCCCTATGGCGAGCAGGACGCACCTGTGCGCGGCCCGATCTATTTCGCCGAATACAGATTCCCACAAGACGACCGTTTAGATTTCACTGTGGCCGTAGAACTTGACGGAAACGACAACTGGCTTGAAGCGCAACCGCTTACCGATAACATACTTCTCATTAACGGCATTTTTAACGCCATCGCCCGCAACACCCACCTGGAAATCCACATCACCTTCGGTAGCAGTGGCATAACATGCACAACGGAAGTCCTGCCATACATCGGGGTCGACCTGAAACCTTCATTCGGATTTGACGAGCTGAAATAAATCAATCACAATCTTCTTGTGAATTAATGCTTAAAATGAAATTACCATTATCATCTAGTATAAAACATCTCATCAGACTAATAGCAGTATATGCAGTCTTTGTCACTTCATGTACCGATGACTTACAGATTCCTGATGACGTTGTGATTGGTGAAGGCACATCCACAGTGTCAGCATCCGTAGAGTTTGAACCTTTAGCTGCGGCTCTTGATAAATCAAGAGGAACAGCGGGAGATGCGATAAAATACATAGAAGACCTGACCCTCTTCATATATGATTCCGAGGGACACATATATCGCATCATGAATACTCCCGATTTTACGAACTGGGATATTCAGAAAGATGTAGCTGTGACAATGCCCTCAGGGAGCAAAGTCGATGGAAGTGATCAGGCCACCCAAGAACAGGCAGAGAAAACCACATGTAAAGCGACCTTTAACATGCAGCTTCCATATGGTAAATACCTGATCTATGCAGTGGCAAACATGGGATCGTTCCCAACTGACGAAGAAACTCTAAAAGCATACCGGACACCAGACCTTCTCAAAGGAAAGACCGTAGAATGGCAATCTGATGTAACAAAAAACAATCAGATGTTCGGTTATATGACATTGTCGGGAAGTGATCACGAAACAAGTGCAGGATTTGATCCAACCCCTGTCACAATCAATAAAAAAAATATCAGCCTCCACTCATGGCTCAAACGCGCCGCATCAAAAGTAACAATCGTATATGACGGATCAAACCTTAAAAACGGCATCCAAATCTACATCAAAAGCGTCACTATAAAAGATATTCCCAGATATTGTAAAATAGGCGAAAACAACACAATATCAGATGCAGAGTCTCTGATTTCTGTCGGAGAAAGCATCTATTACGATGCAAACGGAATGCTCGGCACAGATGCAACCGGAAACGATGACAACTTCAGAAACTGGATGATCGTGAACAAAGGCAACGGTCCTCAAGGAGCTGTAACACGAGATGAGAACGGACAAGTAACCACCCACAGCGAAACTGATCAGGCTCTGTATTTCTATGAGAACCTGCAAGGAAATTATCCCGGCCAAAAACAATATGATAAAAGACAGATCTGGGAGGAAGTAGGCGAAAATATAACAAAACCTGATCAGCCAGACTACAAGGACAATATAAAATACGGTACCTATATAGAAGTTGAAGCATATTATTCCGCCGTCATGGAGGACTATGTCTCAAACGGTCCCATAAAGTACCGGTTCATGCTCGGACAAGATGTAGAATACAATTATAACGCATATCGAAACCACCACTACAAACTGACACTCGGTTTTAACGGCTACGCCAATCAACCGGACTGGCATATCGAATATGTTGAAGAAGATCCCTACATCGCCACTCCACCGATCTTCTATGTTCCGTACACATATTATCAGAAATCGATGTTTCCGATACGTCTTATCGGAAACTGCGTCGAACTCACCGCTGAAATCATAGAAAACAACTGGGCTCCGTATGATCCGGATGTACAAGCCGGGGAGGATTCCGTGCCTCCTCAACTTGTAGGTCCTGCAACCGATCCACTATCTTTCCGATGGGCAAGAATGGTATATGAAGGTACAGTGACTCTTAATAGCGGTATAACATACAACAAACAGAAACCGTGGTCTTCCGATGGAAAAACACAGTTGTCGAAAGGCACAGAGGTGACTCCCATATGGGCAGGATTCCTTGCTTTGAGAGTTCCATCACAATATGAAAATGAAAGCAGCTCCATGCCTGCAACATTATTCCCGAACTCCACCCATACTTATTACCATGAGAATGCAAAAAAAGATCTAAAGGATTATTATTACAATAATCAACAGAATATACGCACATTCACTAAAACAGATCTGAGCACGACAGGAACAGTCGGATCGGGACGAAACCAATGTGTTGTGACCAAAGGAGATGACGGTTCCGTCACTGTGTCGCTTCCGATGTGGACACGAGCAAAAAACTTACTTGGAATATCAGGGTTTTCCGGTAATAATCCGTATGACACCTACCAAAGAAAAGCGGTAGTGAAATATACTGCAGTGTTTGAAAAGTCAGATGGCAGCAAAGAAACTCTAACACGCGAAATACCCGTATATCAGGTAAGACGTATTGTGAATCCGAAAGGTGTCTGGCGCAAATCGACAGACAACACCTCTTTTAATGTTGTATTATGCAGACGAGAGAATCCCGAACCGACAACTGATTTCACCTCATTTGTATCGGAAGGCGCATGGCGTGCAACAATATCCACCTGGTCAGAAGGCGCAGATGGCTTCATAAGCCTAAGTGGAGGAGATCATCTTGAAAATGGTGTCGTACACGGTAATCAAGGTACTCCTATAGACTTCACAATAAAATTCAATGGAAAAACAGTTCCCGGCACAACCAAATGTGCAATTGTGAGAGTTGAATATCACGGTTATACTTGTGTGCATAATATCTTTGTACGCCAAGGCTATCTGACACCTATTAAGGTCGTAGGTGATGCAGAGTGGAGTTCATTCAACCTATATAGCTGCGATCTCAAAACGAGCTGGGAAGAAAGACCCAACTGGGATATCCCATCAGATGAAATAATAGATGCGACTCTGACCCAAAGCCCACTGGCATTAGGCACATTCTTCAAACGAGCCAATCTCATTGACGGAATATTAGTCAAAAATAATGACAGAAGCGGCTTCGGACCTCTTGAGCCAATAGGAGATAACCAACTCTACGTCACCTCAGGAGGAAGCAAAAAATGGAGCGACATCAAAGGTCTGGCCTATTCAAAAAGAGCAACCAAAGACAACATACTTGATGATTTTCACAAAAAATATACCTGGCCTAATTTCAAGGCGGTTGTAAAGATCAATGAAAGCACAGATGAAGAACGCTACTATACAGTTCCTACATATGAACAATACCGGGAACTGGAGTTAGGTGCGGACTATGGCGTAGGAGTCTTGTATGCCGATGGAGCAACATCCACCGCTCTCAAAGTTTCAGATGCCTATGGTTTCAAAGACGGAGACAACACAGGCAACGGGTCGAAAAACGGAATGAGGGGCATTATAGTTTACAATAATGCAAATGCCAACCAGATCTTCTTCCCGCTTGGAGCAAACGGCATAGGCCGACGTACAGTCGCTCCGCTTGGTAGCGACATGACAACGGACATGATGGGATATCTAAGATACGGTGCGCTTACAACTCAGATAAATATGAATTCGCCAGCCAATACTGACAGACCTATACCATATAATCTGACGGCATCCCCCGGTGCAATCTATTGGATCAAGACAAGTACGTTAGATGATAAATCTGAACCAAATCGCTTAGGATGGGACATGAACTATTTTGATCTGAACTTCAACTCCTATGACTATGCAGTTGGCTACGAAACCGGAGGCGATGCACTTCCCATTAAATTAGTCAGAATACCAAAACCTTAGAAAAAGCATAAATTTTAAATTCAAGAGGCTGTGTCAAAATAGGCGCAGCCTCTTTTTATAAGCTGCTGTAAAACATAAAA
>JAIDKP010000107.1 GCA_029051445.1 Muribaculaceae bacterium
TCAGGTTCTTTATGTTCAGACTGGCAACACTATACTCTTGACACCCCTCCGCCCACCGGAAAAATCCGCTGACCCGTAACTTTATAGGTAACTCGGCAAAATTAGAATGAAAGTAAAGTTGCCAAGTAGTTGATATTTAACTACTTGACGACTTTGCGAGTGGTGCCACCAGGAATCGAACCGGGGACACAAGGATTTTCAGTCCTTTGCTCTACCAACTGAGCTATGGCACCGTTGTTTTGTTTTTGCGTTGCAAAGGTATGGGTTATTTTCTTATTCTCCAAATTTTATTGAAACTTTTTTCGATGAATTTTGATAACTGCCAAATAAAACATTACACAACAACGCATTAACATTCAAACAAAATTTAAAAGTGTCATTGAATTAACATTGTTTAATTTTTATGGGCAGGGATTTAGTGATAGTGTTTTGTATTTTTACGAAGAATCAATCATGTCTTATCACTAAAATTCCTGAAAATCTAATGAAGTTTAGAGGTTTTGCCACCGCACTGGCTCTGATGGCTGCTATCGCCACCCCTGCCAAAGAGATCGAGCGTCCGACTATGGGCTGGAGCTCATGGAACACGTATTACATCGACATCAATGACTCCCTGATCATGAAGCAGGCGGACGCAATGGTGCGTCTGGGGCTGAAAGACGCAGGTTTCAAATATGTAAATATCGATGACGGTTATTTCGGAGGCCGCGACACGGAGACAGGCCGCCTGCTGATTCATCCGACGCGGTTCCCCAATGGCCTGAAGCCTGTTGTGGACTATATACATGGCCTCGGGCTAAAGTCGGGCATCTACAGTGATGCGGGCGCAAACACCTGCGGCAATTTCTGGAACGATGACACTATTGCCAAGAATGTGGGGCTGCTCGGTCATGAACAGCAGGACATCGACATGTTTTTCAAGGAGCTGGGATGCGATTTCATAAAGGTGGATTTCTGCGGTGCCGACGGATATTCCAATCACAAGCATCTGTCATATGAGCCCAAGGATCGCTACAAGGCGATACATGACGCTATTGTAAACACCGGACGCACTGATGTCAGGCTCAATGTGTGCCGCTGGAATTATCCGGGGACATGGGTGAACGATGTGGCTACTTCGTGGCGAATTTCGGAGGATATTCGTGACAACTGGAACAGCGTAAAAGGCATTATCGCGCAGAGTCTCTATCTGTCGGCTTATGCGAGCGACGGACATTACAACGACATGGACATGCTTGAGGTGGGACGCAGCATGACTCCTACCGAAGATGAGACTCATTTCGGCATGTGGTGCATCATGGCCTCTCCCCTACTCATCGGCTGCGACATGACTACTCTGAAGCCGGAGACCCACAAGCTGCTTACCAACAAAGAGGTCATCGCGCTCAATCAGGATCCGCTGGGTCTACAGGCTTATGTAGCTTCTACCGACGGCAAGACCTACGTTATGGTAAAAGATATCGAGGAAGCATACGGCAAGACCCGCGCTATAGCGCTCTACAACCCAACCGATGAGCCTCAGACCATCGAGGTAGAAATGTCCGCTCTCGATCTCGGGGGCAAAGTGAAGATGCGGGATCTGCTAAAGAAGAAGGATGCAGGCACTATAGAAGGAAAATGGAGCGAAACTGTCGCGCCTCATGGAACAAGGCTATACCGCCTTGAGGCCGACGAGCGTCTGGAGCGAAGCATCTACGAAGGCGAGACGGCATATCTTTCGACTTATCAGGAGATCTACAACCCAATCGCCATGGGCACCGGAACCTACATTCCCGATCCGGCCTGCTCGGGCGGCATGAAAGCTTCAAACCTGGGCATGAGACCGGAGAACGACCTGCGCTGGAAGAATGTGTACAGCAAAAACGGTGGTATCTATGAGGCGACTGTCGACTATCTGTCACCTGACAAGGGGAAAGTGTTTTTATCGGTCAACGGCGGCGACGGTGAGATCATCGAATATGAGCCTTCGGCCGAAGGACACACTGCGAGCATAACCGTGAGAGTCAAACTCGAGCCAGGCGAAAACGAGATCAGACTTTACAACGATCGTTTCCGGATGCCTGAGATCGACCGCATGACTATCGTCCCTACTCGTTAAAATCACCCGTCTCCTCATCGGAGCTGTCGGGTTCATCAATCTTCTGCGACGTGAGTGCCTCCCTGTATGCTATGGGGGGCATTCCGTATTTTTTCATGAATGTCTTGTAGAAGCTGCCCCGATTCCTGTAGCC
>JAIDKP010000108.1 GCA_029051445.1 Muribaculaceae bacterium
TCCCCCCTCTGCGCCTACTTGTTTCATTTCGGTATGTCGCTGAGGTATGAATTTTAGGCAGAAACCGATGGAATGCACGTTTTCTCGACAACAACAGGCTTCTGCCAAATATCTATATTAGTATAAGTCGGTTACGCTTACTTCACGGGGATGAGCTGGAAGACGGTCTGTGTGTCGGGCTCATAGATGCGTTTCACTTTGTCGCCTTCGGCTTCCCAGTACACCAGATAGCCGTTGCTGCGGTTGATGATGACATAACCTCCGTCGCGGGGCTGCACGTCGAATGTGTGAAGGTTGACATCGAATGGATCAGTGCCAAACTCACAGAGGTCATTAAGATAACGACCATCTTTTGCATTCACAATGCTGTAGCCTTCGGTCTCCGGGTCATAGACAAAACGCCAGATCTGACGGTCGGGATTCACATCGTCTTCAGTGGCCTGAAGTACCGGCGCACCACCGGTTTTTCCGGCATCAGGATTTCCGAGATAATGGTCGCCGGCTTTTATCTTGTATGTGACATTGTCGAGAAGCTGTGCAGGGAATACGTCAAGGCGGTAATCACTGTTAGCCTTATACATTTCTATCATTTTTGCCACTCCCTTGCGCAGGAACGGCTCAGCATATAGCGTGCCTACTCTCGGGTGAGCCACTTTTATTGATCCCTCGAAATCGCGTGAGGTGATCTTTGCGGCTTTCTCTGAAAGTTCATTATAGGTAAGATAGCTGTTGATGAAGGCTTCGTTGTCGCCTTTGACCAGTGCCTCATACATATTTACAGCAGCCTCTCCGCGGCTTCCGAGCAGTTCTCCGGCGATCAGCCAGGGCTTGATCTCGGCAAGCAGACGGTTGTCATCGGCAGCTGCAAGCAGTTCAGCCGATGCATCCTTGATTTTTACGAACTCGGCGCGGAATGCGTCGACAGCCTCACCGGCATTGCCGTTATACAGGTAGCTCTCATAACGGTCGACAAGTGACTGGAACCTCGGAGATTCATTCATGCGGCGCAGCTTGTGGGCATTGGCTCCGAGGTCAACGTTGTAGGTGCAGAATGTACGGAACGCATCGGTGTGGTCGGGGACGAGTTCGACAAGAGCTTTTTCCCATGCTGTGCCTGCATCATATTTTTCCGGATTCCAAAGATAGCCGGCTGTGCCGAACAGGCTGACTTTCGATGCCTCTGCATATTCCATAGGATTGGCAGTGAAGCCGCTGACCATATCGGGAATCTCGATGTCGTTGCCAGTGAACGGGCCCATGAGAATGTGGTCGATGCAATAGTCGGTTACCGGGTAGTTGAGCCAGATATATGCTTTTCGGCCAATGCGCGGATTGATCCACTCCATGTCCTCGACATTGATCATGTCAACGACCGAATTGCCGGTCCACATGATCTGTATGAACGGATCCATGACTGCAATGTCCTCAAGATATGTTGGCTGGAAGCGCGGTTCCCATTTTTTGTTGTATAGCGAAGGGCATACGATCATTGACTCGATGTCGGGGTATTTCTTCACGAAGTTATCCATGATATACTGCATGTATTCGGCGTGTTTCTTGCCGTCGGCATGTGTGCCGAACACATCGTCGAAGAACACGGCGAAGTTGCGGAGTCCGAGGCCGTAAAGCTGCTCGAATTTGCGGATGGTGGCAATGTTGTCATCCTCTTTCCAGGAGTGGTCGCCGGCGGGATGTATGCCCCATACAAATTTCACTTTACGTCGCTTTGCCTCCTCATTGAGTGCTTTCAGGCGTGCCGCATCCTCCTCTGGATAAAACTCACGCCATTTCTCACGATGGTAGGGGTCGTCTTTAGGGCCGTAGATATATGTGTCGAGTTTGTTGCGACCGTAGAATTTGAACTGGCTCACACGATCGTCAAAACTCCATGCGTTGCCGTAGAATCCCTCTACGACACCACGGTTGGGAGTGGCAGGCCAGTCGGTGATCTCGACACTCATCACGTCGGGCGACGAGGCTACGGCAAGAAATGTATGCACGCCGTAGTATGTGCCTGTCTCGTCGTTTCCGGCAATTACTACCTCATCGGGAGTCACTTTAAGGTAGTATCCCTGTGCCTGATCCGGGATTTTTGATGCAACCGACGCAACTGCGTCGTCGCCACGCTCGCCTATGACGAGTCTCACGCCTTCTCCCTGAGCGAAAACCTCTGTAAGTGCGGCTACTGCATCGGCATCGGCCGACTCTGCACCGGTGATGCTGAATGATGACGGACGTGAAAACGCCTTTTTACCCCACTCGATCTGCTGCGGCACCGGGTAGATGTCGACGGTCTGTGGCTCTGATGTACAGCCACACAGCATGAGAGTGCCTACGGGCAGTAGTAAGTTTCTGAATCTCATGAACTGATGTTTATTGATTGGTTTGTTACTATTAAATTCTGATCAGTTTTTACGTGGCGACAAGATGCGCGCCACGACAAACACAAGCACCTGGATTATGACTATGACAGCCGAGCATGGCACGTCGATATAGGCTGAGACAAACAGTCCGGAAAGACAGGTCACAACCGAAACTGCGACTGCGGCAACTGTCATGCTTCGGAATCTCACACACCGCGTCTCGGCAATCATCTGCGGCAGCGAGAACAGTGACATCAGCAGCATGATGCCGACCATGCGTATTGTCAGCACTACTCCGATCGCGACCATTACGGTCATAAGAGTGTTAAGCAGTTTTACCGGCAATCCGACGACTGTCGCAAAATCCCGGTCAAATGCGGCAGCGACAACCATTCGGAATGCAACCGCATAGATCAGGAGAAGGAGTGCCGTATATATCGCAAACACTATGATGTCGGCAGATGTAATTGTGAGTAGATTGCCGAACAGAAAGGCATTCAGCTCCGGGACATTTCCAGGTGTAAGAAATACAAACAGGACACCGATTGCCATGCCAAAGGCCCATATGACCGCTATAGCGGAATCCTCGCGCACTCTATGCCGCAATGACATCCATTCGACTCCGAGAGCTGAAAAAACGGCAAAAACCGAAGCCGTCACAACAGGATTAAATCCAAGAAAATACCCGAGCCCGAGTCCTCCGAAACATGCGTGTGTTATGCCGCCGGTTATTGCAACCATGCGGCGCGATATGATATATGTGCCTATAATGGCCGCGCATATACTGTTGAACAGAATGCCGAGTATCGCATTTCTGAAAAAAGTGTACTCAAGGAATTCCATAATTTCTTATTTTGTTTTTTTCTCGGACACAGTTGTGGCGACATCTTCAAGTAGAATAATCATTTCGTCACGTATTATCTGTGGGACTGTGATTCCGCGTGCAACCAGACTCTCCTGCCAAAGTGTGATCTCATCATATGGCAACGTGAGGAGCACATCGCGGAATTCTTCAATATCTTCAGCGGTCATATCAGATTCTGACCGGTCTTTGAACCGGTCAAGTTCTTCATCGTCAAAGTATATTATTCGGTCGGCACGCTGTGCAGATTTGCTACAGATTTCATGCAGACCACAGCACACCTCGTTTTCGTCGTTATCATTCTCAGCCTCCATGCCGTCGGTGATGATTTCGCCCTGTCGCTTTTCCACCGGGGCATCACGATGCAACAGCCGGAGTATCACACCGACAATCACCAAAGAGCCTATGAGAACTATAAAAGCCATTTTAAAAGTTTATTCGGAAGTCCTGACGCGGAAGATTCCTGTCGGCCACTATTACTGCACGGCGTGGATTGTAGAATACCATACCATATGAATCCAACTCTTCTTTCAGTCTTTTCAGCAACTCTCTCAAAGTCCGGTCCTTGTCAATTCCGGTAAAAAGAGCTATATATGTGCCTTCTGTCGTCATCTGAAAGTCCTCGCCATGAGAAAAGACATAAAACGGCATGTGTCTTGCATTGCTGATCAAAGAGCTGATATCACGTCGGACAGTCTCCGGGAGATTCCTACAAATTACACATGACGGGTGCAATGACAAAGCGATACGGTAGATTAACTGATGCTCCGGGTTTTCGATATTGCTATAGGCATAATACAGGCAACGTTCTCTTAGAACATTTACAACAAAGTCATAGGCAAACGGAGAGTGTATGCCATAACCTCTTGACGAACGCTGTCTTTTCAGCCAATTGAACATCGCGGCAGTGTAATTCAGTCTTTTCTATCAGTGTCAGGGCATGATGCATTTGCGCCTGACAGACCATGCAATAAGGCAAATAACACCCACATAAATATAGCTATGATTGATATGTAGGCAACTGCCGAAGTGGTGTGTAGCGAAGGGGGATCAAATTTCATGACAATCGTATGGTCTCCCGCTGGCAGATTCATCGATCGAAGCAGCTAATCAACACGTCCGACCGGAACCTCGCTGCCATCGACAGTCGCGATCCATCCCCACGGGAAGTAGACCTCGGAAAAAACGGCGAGTGAAGGCGCTGATACCGAGGCGTGGTAAACCATGCGATCGGGCGCATACTCCGTGAGCCGAATCGTATCGCCGGGCTGTGGAGCCGCTGCCGGAGCTTTAAGCACATCCTTGAACCTGACATCGGCTATGGCTGTTGTTGCCGGGTTGATGCGGTCAAGTGCCTCCATCTCTTCGATCGGTGTGTCGGCCCATGTCAGTTCATCGACAAGCCATGCGTTGCCAAGAGCGCCGGGGTTGCCTGTGAGCTGTCCGTCGGGACCGATCACATATCTTGCATTGAGCATGTCAAGAATATTGTAGTCGGCATCCGAGACTCTGCCAGAAGTGAAATGCGACAGATGCCGCTCGATCATGTCCTGATATCTTGTGAGTTTTGCGGCATGATAACCTCCGATCGCCTTATGGTGATAGGAGGGCGACGGATGATAAAACCGTGGGATATCCATGACACGATAGTGTGTCGTGGTATCGGAGAGTATCACCTTGTCATTGTCGCTCAACGGGAAGGTTGCAGCTCTGGACGCTACAGGCGGACAGAAGCTTTCATGATTGATATAGCGTTTGTCCACAGTGTATAAGTCGGCAAGTATGAGTACCGCAATTCCTGCAATAGCGATGCGGTTTTTGAAAAAGCCTGATGAAGATGCCCAAAGTATTATCGCGGATGCAATAACAAACAACAGGCTGCGCAGGCTGTCGGACTCGACCATTCCGTAACGGAGTTTTTCGACAGCTGAAAATATCACTGGATTATCAATGCTGAATGCAGATATAGCCTCTGAAGGATACCCCTGCATGCTTAATTGCTGACCGATCATTGATGAGATCTGCAAATCGGATTCAGTGACCACTTCACCATATACCCCGGGGAAAAATATGCCAAGTAGACAGAATAGCGAAACAAGTCCGAAGGAGACTCCAAGCATACGCCCGTACTGTTTCCATGCGCCCGGTGTCGTAAACCAGCGGTGCAATGCCATAATTCCAAGCAAGGGCATGCAGAACTGCGCGATGACAAGAATACTCTCGGGGGTGCGGAATTTATTATACAGAGGGAAGTAATCAATGAAAAGATCGGTAAGCCACATGCAGTTGCGTCCCATTGCAAGCAATATCGACAGAATTGTCATTGCAAGCAATGTCCATTTGAGCGGACCTCGCACGATCAGGCATCCAAGAAGAAAAAGCGCGCAGATGATAGCTCCGACATAAACAGGCCCATTTGTAGATTCAGGCTCGCCAAAGTACTGGGAGACATAACCGAGGTATTGTGATGTGAAGTTGTCAGTCTGGCCGTTGGCCGCCATTGACTGAGCATCCGGCAGATCGGCAAGTGTGAGCTGACGCAGTTCTCCCCCGACCGGCTTTATCGAAGCGCCTCCTTTGATATTTGGCACAAGAAGAGTGAAAGATTCCGCCCGGCCATAGCTGTACATCGTTATATAGTTTTTGTCGAGGCCGCTTTTGTTCCCCTCTGTCGAAAGCTCGGTGGCCATGCCGCGGGTCGTTTCCTTGGAGTAGGCATAGGTGTTGTATAACGATGGCAGATTGGCTCCGACTGCCAGTGCGCCCGCAAAGGCGAGCGCGCATGTCGCTCTCCCCCACCCGATAAGCTTCTTACTCCTATAAGATGGAATGAGATATGCTATTACGAGCCCGATGATGAGGAAGCTGAAATAGTAGCTCATCTGCACATGGTTGGATGATATCTGCATCATTGCAAACAGTGCTGCAATGGCTCCGCCTGATATCCACCGGCCACGGAATGCAAGTATGATCCCTCCGATCACAGGAGGAACATAGGCCAGAGTGATGAATTTCCAGAGATGGCCGGCTCCGATCAGAATTATAAAGTAGGATGAGAGTCCCCATGCGATAGCTCCGATCAGTGAGTAATACCAGCGCATGCGCATAGAGGCACCCATAATTAAGAATCCTGCCATCATCGAGAACAGAAGGCCTGACGGTGAAGGCAGCCCGGCACGCATGACAGTATCAATCCAGCGGAACATGCTGTCGCTTGGATAGGAAGGTGAGATCTGGAACGTCGGCATTCCCGAAAAAAGCGAGTTGGTCCAACGCGGACGCTCTCCTGTAGCCTCAAACCATTGCTGTGTCTCCTGACCGTTGGCGGCTCCCTGCTGGATATCATATTGTTTCAGCTGATTGCCGTCAATGGCATCGGGATGAAAAAAAGCCATCGCAATGACTATACAAACTGCTATCGCACAGATATATCCCCAGAAATTACGGGATTTATACATATGTTTCAATCCATCGCTCAGGCGCGACATATATCCATTGATCATCTTTCAATAGGTCGTTATAAGATTTAAATCTAAACAAATTTACAAATTATCGGGTAATTACGGCAAGTTTTACAGTTAAATTGTTAAATTAGCCGCGGCTATAGTCCATAAATTCAATTGACATATAAATTCATGATATCACAAAAAACAGCCGGCGCGGCTATCTGTTGCTTTGGATTTTCCACAAAAAGGATCCGGATTACACGTTTTTATATAAAAATTAACGAAATGTGTTAAATATTTTGCCCACCCACGACTTAAATTTGTAAACATAAAGGAGAGTTAATTGTTAACCATATACAGTTAAAACAAAAGAGAACGGATTACAGTCACGAACGTTATGGCCTCGATGCCATGTGCATAATGACCGGATGCCGACAAAATATAATGAAGAAATCAACAATCTGGATTCTGACAATTTTGATGGTTCTGACATTCGCAGGGCTGTTGTCTATGCAGATCATGTATATGAAAAACATGATCAAGATGCGTGACGACCAGTTCAGCGAGGGAGCAAGACGCAGCCTGTATGCGGTAACTTCGCTTCTCGAGCAGGACGAGACACGCTATTATCTGGAGGAAGATGTCGACAGAATCGAGACTACGGCCATCAGCGGGTCATCCAACCGCATGGACGGCATAATCTACTCTTTCAAGACACAAAGCGGTGTTCAGGGCGACCTGACCATCAAGGCTGACAATGACAAGATTTCCAAGCTTCAGAATGAATCAGGAAACATCTTCAACAACTACAAGTCGATGCAGGAGACACTCAAAGGCCAGTATCTCTATCAGCGCGGACTTATTGATGAGGTGATCCTCAACATTATAAGTCAGTCGAGCAACCGTCCGATAGAAGAGCGTGCGGATTCTACCACAATACGCACCTATCTGCGCACAGAGCTTGAAAACAACGGACTGGATCTGCCTTTTGAGTTTGCGGTTGTCAACCGTAATGGCATAATGCTGTATCACACCGGTGGATATGACAATCTTGGAGACAGTCGCGACAACAATATGTTTGTACAGACGCTTTTCCCGAATGATCCGATAAGCAAGCGTCATTATCTCAAGGTTTTTTTCCCTGACAAGAAAGACTATATTTTGTCGTCGATAAAGTTCATGATTCCGACATTTGCATTCACGTTTATACTCCTTGTAATATTCGTGTTTGTGATAATACTGGCCTTCAGACAGAAGCGCCTGACTGAGATGAAAAACGACTTCATCAACAACATGACTCATGAATTCAAGACGCCTATATCGTCGATTTCTCTTGCCGCACAAATGCTTCGCGACGACACGGTGAGAAAGTCGCCGACAATGATGCAGCATATCTCCAATGTGATCAATGACGAGACCAAACGTCTGCGATTCCAGGTAGAGAAAGTGCTTCAGATGTCGATGTTCGACAGGTCAAAGGCCACTTTCAGAATTCAGGATGTGGATGCAAACTCGGCGATCAACAGCATCACAAATACGTTCAAGCTAAAAGTTGAGCGTTATGGCGGACAGATCAATACCGAGCTTGATGCCAAGAATGCCATCATCAGTGTCGATGAGATGCATTTTACCAATGTGATCTTCAATCTTCTCGATAATGCCGTGAAATATCGCCGCGAAGACACTCCCCTGCGTCTTACCGTGACGACTCAGGATCTGCCCAACGAGCGCCTGCAGGTGACAGTCGGTGACAACGGTATCGGCATAAGAAAAGAGGATCTAAAAAAGATATTTGATAAATTCTATCGTGTTTCCACCGGCAACCGCCACGATGTCAAAGGCTTTGGCCTCGGACTTGCCTATGTGCAGAAAATGGTGGTGATCATGGGAGGCACAATAAAGGTCGAGAGCGAGCCCGACCAAGGAACAAAATTTATAATAACATTACCATTAACTAAATAAAGAACTGAATGATGGACGACCGTATGCGCATTCTTCTTTGCGAAGACGACGAGAATCTGGGTATGCTTCTCAGAGAGTATCTTCAGGCCAAAGGCTTTAATGCCGATCTTTATGCCGACGGCGAAAGCGGTTACAAGGCATTTCTGAAAGGCAAATACGATATCTGTGTACTTGACGTGATGATGCCTAAAAAGGACGGATTCTCAGTCGCTCAGGATATCCGCACCGTAAACTCCGAAGTTCCTATCATATTCCTTACTGCCAAGCAGCTGAAAGAGGATATACTCGAGGGATT
Organism: Muribaculaceae bacterium; assembly: GCA_029051445.1. Lineage (GTDB taxonomy): Bacteria > Bacteroidota > Bacteroidia > Bacteroidales > Muribaculaceae > JAFLTL01. The sequence goes on from JAIDKP010000108.1 coordinate 8,929, forward strand.
CAAGCTCGGTGCCGATGACTATATCACCAAGCCGTTCTCAATGGAGGAGCTGGTTTTCCGTATCGAGGCGATCCTGCGTCGCGTCAAAGGCAAAAAAGGACGTGAAGTCACAATGTATAAGATCGGCAAGTTCACTTTTGACACTCAGAAGCAGCAGCTCATGATCGATGACAAGGTGACCAAACTCACGACAAAGGAGTCGGAGCTTCTGAGCCTGCTGTGCAACCATGTCAATGAAATCCTTGAGCGCAACTTCGCCCTCAAGACGATCTGGATCGACGACAATTACTTCAACGCACGTTCGATGGACGTGTACATTACCAAGCTCCGCAAGCACCTCAGAGAGGATCCTTCGATTGAAATAATCAACATTCACGGCAAGGGGTACAAACTCATTGCTCCTGACAACGAGGCAATCTGACATTGACCGACAAAGAGCCGAAGTATTAATCTCATGCAATAAGGGCGTGCATGCATGTGCGCCCCTATTGCCGTTTCCATACTAATTACAATTTCACTATGGCAAAGATCACCAACGAGATGGCGTTGGATTACCATCGTTATCCGCGCCCCGGAAAAACCGAGGTTATTCCGACCAAGCCTCATTCGACACAGCATGACCTCGCACTGGCCTACTCTCCCGGAGTCGCCTATCCTTGCAAGGAAATAGAGGCTCATCCCGAAGATGTGTACAAATACACCAACAAGGGCAATCTTGTTGCCGTGATTTCAAACTGCACAGCCGTTCTTGGACTGGGGGATATCGGTCCGGAGGCCGGAAAGCCGGTCATGGAGGGCAAGGCACTTCTGTTCAAAATTTATGCCGGTCTTGACTGTTTTGATATTGAGATCGACGAAAAAGATCCTGACAGATTTATTGCCATTGTGAAATCACTTGCTCCGACATTCGGAGGTATAAACCTTGAGGATATCAAGGCACCTGAATGCTTCAAGATCGAGCAGACTCTAAAAGAGGAGCTGTCGATCCCCGTGATGCATGACGACCAGCACGGAACCGCCATCATTTCAGGCGCCGGACTGCTCAATGCACTTGAGATACAGGGAAAAAAGATCGATGAAATAAAACTTGTCGTGAATGGTGCCGGTGCTGCCGCAGTAAGCTGTACAAAGCTCTACATAAGCCTCGGAGTCAAGCCGGAGAATATCGTGATGTGCGACAGTCACGGTGTCATTTCCACCAAGCGTACCGATCTCAATTCGCAGAAGAAACAGTTTGCCACTGACCGTGATCTCACATCTCTTGCCGAAGCAATGGTTGGTGCCGATGTCTTTCTCGGACTTTCGGTAAAGGATGTCGTTACCGAAAAGATGCTTCAGTCGATGGCTCCGCGTCCTATCGTGTTTGCCCTCGCTAATCCTGATCCGGAAATCGACTACGACAAAGCTATGGCGTCGCGCGATGATCTCATTTTTGCTACCGGACGCAGCGACTATCCCAACCAGATCAACAATGTGCTCGGATTTCCCTATATCTTCCGCGGGGCGCTCGACTGCGGCGCTACAGCGATCAATGAGGAGATGAAGCTTGCTGCTGTAAAGGCTATCGCGAATCTTGCGAAACTTCCGGTGCCACCGGTAGTGAATGCAGCCTACGGCATGTCGCATCTTAAATTTGGGAAAGATTATATTCTGCCCAAACCGATGGATCCGCGGCTACTTCTTGAAGTGGCACCTGCTGTCGCGCTCGGTGCAGCCGAGAGTGGTGTCGCAGCTCGTCCGATCGATGACATGGAAGCTTATAAGCATGAACTTGAGCGTCTCATGAACTCCGACAAGAAGCTCATAAGAAGCATGATCGATACTGCCAAACGGCAACCCAAACGCGTTGTGTTCAGCGAGGGAAATACCGACAGCATGTTGCGTGCAGCCGTGGAGGCTCATCAGGAGGCATATGCTATCCGACGCTTCTTGGAAACCAGGAGATGATTGAGAAGAGGGCTAAACGACTTGGTCTGGAGCTTGACGGCATTACAATCATAAATCCACGACATGACGACGAGGCCGAGCGTCGCGAGAGATTTGCATCGCATCTCGCTACAAAGCATCGCCGTAACGGCGCCACGCTTCCCGAGGCGCTTGAAAAGATGTATGACCGCAATTATTTCGGCATGATGATGGTCGAGAGCGGCGATGCCGATGCAATGATAGCGGGCACCTACTCGGCAAGCCCCATCGCTCAGGAAATCGCCAAAGAGACAATCGGCATCAGACCTGACTACAGTCACTTTATCGACATGCACATCGTGACCACAAAGCGTGGTACATATTTCCTTGCCGACACCGGAGTCAACCGCACTACCGATGAAGATACTCTTTTTGATATCGCACGCCTGGCGCGCTATGGTGCCAGATTCTTTGCTGTGGATCCGGTAGTCGCCATGATCTCTTTCAGTGATTTCGGATCAAGCCCTGAGCCGGAAAGCCGTAAAGTGCACAACGTAGTTGACAAGATGCACCGGCTTTATCCGGATCTTGAAATCGACGGAGAAATGCAGATCGACTATGCGCTCAACACAACGCACCGCGACAGAATGTTCCCATTCTCCAAGATTGCCGGAAAG
>JAIDKP010000109.1:0-6372 GCA_029051445.1 Muribaculaceae bacterium
GCTCTACAGAGCTTGTGATAGCCTCCTTATAGGTAACCTGCGGACGGCCCTGGTTACATTCAACCTTGAACTCACGACGCAGACGGTCGATGATGATGTCAAGGTGAAGCTCACCCATACCCGAGATAACAGTCTGACCTGTCTCCTCGTTGGTCTCAACACGGAACGTGGGATCCTCCTCAGCAAGCTTCTGAAGACCGACACCGAGTTTGTCAAGATCCTTCTGAGTCTTGGGCTCGACGGCAATACCGATCACAGGATCGGGGAACTCCATAGCCTCGAGAACGATAGGAGCGTCCTCGGCACAGAGAGTATCGCCGGTGCGGATATCCTTGAAGCCTACGCCTGCGCCGATATCGCCGCAACCGATCATATCCTTTGAGTTCTGTTTATTGGAGTGCATCTGGAAAAGACGGCTGATACGCTCCTTCTTGCCAGAACGCGAGTTGAACACATAAGAACCGGCATTGATGTCACCCGAATAAACGCGGAAGAAGCAAAGACGGCCTACATAGGGGTCTGTCGCAATCTTAAACGCGAGAGCACACATCGGAGCGTCGCTCGACGGCTCACGTGTGATGATCTGCTCGGGATCGTCTACCGAGTGACCCTCGATGGCACCGGCATCGGTGGGGCTGGGAAGATAAGCGCAGACAGAGTCAAGCAGACACTGTACGCCCTTGTTCTTGAACGAGCTGCCGCAGATCATGGGAACAATGTCCATTTTCAGCGTCGCTGCACGCAAAGCTTTCTTGATCTCATCGATAGTGATAGTCGAGGGATCGTCGAAATACTTGGCCATAAGGTCATCATCGTACTCAGCGATTTTCTCGAGCATCTTATCGCGCCACTCCTCGGCCTCGGCCTGAAGATTTGCAGGGATTTCCTCCTCGGTGTAATCGGCACCCATGGTCTCGTCATGCCAGAAGATAGCCTTCATCTTCAGCAGGTCGACAACACCCTTGAATGTCTCCTCGGCACCGATAGGTATCTGGATGGGCACAGGATTTGCACCAAGCACCTCACGAAGCTGACGGACAACCTCGAAGAAGTTTGCACCCGAACGGTCCATCTTGTTGACATAGCCGATACGGGGCACATTGTACTTGTCAGCCTGACGCCACACAGTCTCCGACTGGGGCTCGACACCACCTACAGCACAGAATGTTGCGACTGCACCGTCAAGCACACGGAGCGAGCGCTCTACCTCGACAGTGAAATCGACGTGTCCCGGAGTGTCGATAAGGTTGATCTTATATTTATCACCGCCGTAATTCCAGAATGTAGTGGTAGCGGCAGAAGTGATTGTGATACCACGCTCCTGCTCCTGCTCCATCCAGTCCATGGTGGCTGCGCCGTCATGAACCTCACCGATTTTATGAGTAAGACCGGTGTAGAAGAGGATACGCTCGGAAGTTGTGGTTTTACCCGCATCAATGTGAGCCATGATGCCGATGTTGCGGGTATATTTCAGATGATCGTTGTTTGCCATTTTAATTGTATTGCAAGATCGTATCAGATGATATATGCACTTATTTCAGACTTCACGCAATCAGAAACGGAAGTGAGCGAAAGCGCGGTTGGCCTCGGCCATCTTGTGCATATCCTCCTTACGCTTGAAGGCTCCACCCTGCTCGTTATAGGCGTCGACGATCTCTGCGGCGAGCTTGTCGGCCATTGTCTTGCCGCCACGACGACGAGCATAGGAAATCAGATTTTTCATCGATACCGACTCCTTGCGGTCAGGACGGATCTCGGTAGGCACCTGGAATGTGGCACCGCCTACACGCCTCGACTTTACCTCCACCTGGGGAGTTACATTATCGAGAGCCTTTTTCCAAACTTCCAGCGGAGTGAGCTCCTCATTGGGAAGCTTGGCCTTCACCAACTCGAGAGCCGAGTAGAAGATGGTGTAGGATGTGTTTTTCTTGCCGTCATACATCAGGTGGTTCACAAATTTCGACACCTTGACGTCATTAAACACAGGATCGGGCAATACAACCCTTTTCTTGGGCTTTGCTTTTCTCATTACTGTTTGTTTAGTGTTTTTGCTTCGCGCTTGGTTGCTGCCTATGACCTATCGCCCCGTGAGAGAAGAGCGTCGGTCTTTTGTCGCTTCAACGTTGCCGGGGAGTCTAATGAGATAATCGCTCTGAAATCGGAAGCGGAGCCTTTCTCTCAATTCATCCGCCACACCAGAGCCTCAGCCCGGACGTTTACTCAACCTTTCTGTCTATAAGCCAGCTTGCAAATGTGAAATTCAAAAACGGATTTTTCATTCTCCCGCCGCACATGAAGCAACGTACTGTCGGGAATTTTAAAATCGCTGGTGCTTTAAGTTTTACTTCACCGGCGGGTGTCATTAAAAGCTATGATTGGCGACACCCTGAAAATGATTTCCTACCGATTACTTCTTGGCTGCACCTGCCTTGGGACGCTTGGCACCGTACTTCGAACGACGCTGTGTGCGATCCTTAACACCGCTGGTATCAAGTGTACCGCGAACGATGTGATAACGCACACCCGGAAGATCCTTCACACGACCGCCACGAACAAGCACGATCGAGTGCTCCTGCAGGTTATGACCCTCTCCGGGGATATAGGAGTTAACCTCCTTGCCGTTGGTAAGACGCACACGCGCCACCTTTCGCATCGCCGAGTTAGGCTTCTTGGGGGTTGTGGTGTAAACGCGAACGCACACACCACGACGCTGAGGACACGAGTCAAGTGCAGGTGACTTGCTCTTGTCCACTGAAGCCTGACGACCTTTTCTCACTAATTGCTGAATAGTAGGCATCTTAGTTCAGTTAATTATACTATTGTCTTGGGTTTACAATTTAAGCATCCAATTCTCATGCTTTTGCAACAGAGAATCGTCAAAATCAACAACCGCCTCATGCTCAAACATCTAAGCGATTAGACTCGACACAATACTCCACAAAAGCGACGCAAAATTAAGCATTTAATTCATTATTACCAACTTTAGCCACTGCCCGAGGAGCAAATATAGCACCCCGCAATAGTTAAAGTTTACTAAAAACTACAATGTCGGTCAACTTTTTTACAGCATTCCCATCTCGACCGCAACACATATACGCTCGATTATCGCATCATCCACATCGGTATCCGGATTATACTGCCCCTTAAGATTGACACCGAACAGACGACCGAACGTCTGCCAGAAACCGGCGCGGAAAGTCCCGAGAAACGCTTTCAGTATGTCATAACTGCTCTGATTGGTTTCCCGTTGTATAAGCTTCACCAAAAGACGCGCCTGCCCCCTTGTAAACTGCTTCAAAGCAGGCTTATATTGTTCAAAGACCTCCTTCTCCATCTGCTTGAGATACTTCTCGCGCTCCTTCTGCGTCGGAAACGTCTCGATGTACTCATAAGTCTCCAGGAGGGTCGCACATATAAGCTTGGCATAAGGAAGCGTCTTTTTCACATCACGCACTGTACGCCAATAAAATTGCTCCTGCTTCTTATTTTTAAATTTCAATGGCGGAAATACCGTAACCGGATTCATGACAAGCATAAGCACGGTATCGCCCCCGTCGGTCACCATATGGTATTTCCCCTTGTAGACCTTCTGACGCACCCCCTCCTCCAGATCGACCGAGTCTGCCATCACGGCAGAAACAGGCGCTCCGACAGCACACGTGTCGCCGCCGGGAACTTGTCCCGCTGCGGCGACACGCAATATCGTCAGAAGCATCACTGTTATCAGCAAACGCATTTATCCACTCAGTTAATTAATCGGCAAAAACCGATCATTCAATCCGGCCAATAACCTCATATTGTCTATAAACACGTTTCCATCCACAAGTGTTGCCTGAATCCGGGGAAATCAACCCCGCTCCTATTATCGGTTGTAATCGGCAACAATATGATATCCACGGTCTGTCAGACCATTTTTTATCGCGCCGATATGATCCTTGTTTCGGGTCTCCATCTCGATATGGAGAAGACACCCGTTGACCTGAGTCGAGGTCGTGGTACGCTCATGCGTAACCGACAGAATATTTCCGCCAAGCTCGGCTATCACGTTCACAACACCGCTGAGCGCTCCGGGAGTGTCGGGCAGGTCAAGAGTAATCGAGACAAGACGGCCGCTCTCGGCAAGACCGCGGGTGATGACACGGTTAAGGAAATTCACGTCTATATTACCGCCAGAAACAAGACAGCAGACTTTTTTGCCTTCGAGCGGAAGCTTATGCGACATGACCGCCGCAACAGCGACAGCTCCGGCACCTTCCGCAACCATCTTCTGCTTCTCAAGCAGAGCGAGAATTGCTGCCGCAATTTCGTTATCGCTCACCGTGACAATATCGTCGACATATTGCTTCACCATCTCAAATGTGAGAGCACCGGGCTCCTTCACCGAGATTCCGTCGGCAATCGTGCAAACTTTATCCAGACATATCCGCTCATTGCTCTCAACAGCCTTTTTCATCGAGGGAGCACCGTCGGCCTGGACTCCATAGACCTTAATGTCGGGGCGAAGGGTCTTGATCGCAAAAGCAACCCCCGATATAAGTCCGCCGCCGCCAATCGGAACGACAACAGCCTCTACATCCTTCATCTGCTCGAGAATCTCGACTCCGATCGTACCCTGGCCGGCAATTACAAGAGGATCATCGAAAGGATGCACAAATGTGTATCCCTTTTCATCACGAAGCTCAATAGCGCGACGATAAGCATCGTCATACACTCCCGGCACAAGGCAGACTTCGGCACCATAGCCCTTGGTCGCCTCTACCTTTGAGAGAGGCGCACCAGCAGGCAGACATATGACCGACTTGATTCCATTGTGCGTAGCCCCGAGAGCCACACCCTGGGCATGGTTTCCGGCCGAACATGCGATCACACCACGGGCTTTCTCCTCCTCTGAAAGCTGCGATATCTTATAATAGGCACCGCGCAGCTTAAACGAGCCTGTAAGCTGTAGATTTTCAGGTTTAAGATAGACCTGACAATAATCAGCCAACTTTGTCGGCCCTATGATACGGGTCTCATTGGCAACTTCCTTGAGCACTTCGCGAGCGCGGAATACTTCTGAAATATCAAGTTCCTGCATGACTTTTGTATAGATTGATCTTTGACTGGTCTCATGGAGGCCTCATTTTGTCGCAAATATAGCGATTTTTTATTTACATTTGCAGTATATAATCAATCTAAAAAACAAGACGGTCAACCCCAATGACAATCATCGCGATAATACTTGGCTTAGCACTTGCCACCGTAATCGTGTTTCTTATAGGAAAGACCTCGCATGCAGCACGTCTCGAGACCGAAAACCGACTCCTGCAACGAGATTTAGACAAGCTCACCAACGATCTTAAAAACAATGACCTGGAATGGCAGCAAAAATTAGAAAAAGCCATATCGGATAACGCCGAGCAGCGAAAGCAGTTCCAGCTGCTGGCCTCACAGGTTTTGCTTGACGGATCACGCACAATGACCGAACACCAGAATCTGCGGCTTGACGAGCTGCTCGCACCACTGCGAAATGAACTCGAGACATTCCGCAAACGAGTTGACGAAGTCTACAATCATGAAGCAAGAGAAATCTTCGCGCTAAAAGACCAGATTGAGAAGCTGTCGGCCGAAAGCCGAAGCATAGGAGCCGAAGCACGCCAGCTGAGTGTCGCGCTCAAAGGCGGAACAACCGTTCAGGGAAACTGGGGCGAAATGGTACTTGAGGAGATACTTGAGAAAAGCGGACTGACAAAGGGGCGCGAATTCTTCGTTCAGGTTACACGCGACGAATCAGGAAACACATTGATCAACGAGCACGGCGGACAACTACGCCCCGATGTCGTCGTGAAATATCCGGGAGGGCGATGCGTGGTCATAGACTCCAAAGTCTCCCTCACAGCCTACATGGACATGACCGAAGCCACCACCAGCGAAAACCGCAAGGAGGCATCGGCCCGTCATATCCAGTCAGTGAAAAACCAGATGCGCAAACTGCGCGGAAAAGGATATGCCGAAATTGTAGGAGACCAGAAACTCGACTTCGTAGTGATGTTTATCCCAAATGAGGGAGCATACATCGCCGCCATGCAGCACGAGCCGACTCTATGGCAGGAGGCATATGACTCCGGAGTCCTGATCGTGTCACCGACACACCTCATCTCTATCTTGAAATTGATCGAACAGATGTGGCGGCAGGACACCGTGACGCGCAATGTAATGGAAATAGCAAAAGAAGGAGGCGAGCTGCACCACAAGTTTGTCGGATTCATCGCTGATCTGCAAAGCATCGACAAAGCTCTTGATTCAGCAAAAAAAGCCTACGAGAAAGCATTTGTAAAACTTCAGGGAAGAGGATCGCTGGCTGCCAGAGCCAAAAGGCTCGAGACACTCGGC
>JAIDKP010000109.1:6382-10575 GCA_029051445.1 Muribaculaceae bacterium
TGTCTATCGACACCGGAGAGGACACCTTGCCAGCCGAAACCGACAACAACAGCTTTACACCTGTTCCTCTCCGATAACATATCTCCATGATGGAATCAATCAGAAAAATATTCAAAATCGGTCATGGCCCCTCAAGCTCCCACACAATGGGACCACGCAAGGCCGCCCAGCAATTTCGAGATAATACCCCCGGCACCGCACGCTACAGGGTGACACTCTACGGATCGCTTGCAGCGACCGGAGCCGGACACCTCACCGACCAGGCCATACTTGAGGAACTCAGCCAGGCTGCCGAAACCGACATCATATGGAAGCCTCAAGTATTTCTGCCGTTTCACCCCAATGCAATGCTTTTCGAAGCCATTGACAGCAAAGGCGACGTGAAAACGTCAGATACAATCTACAGCATCGGCGGCGGAGACATCATGCACGAAGGTGAAGCCCGTGGCGAATCAGACGAACAGGTCTACGCCATGAGCACCATAAGCGAGATCCTCGCATGGTGTGAGGAAACCGGACGGAATTTCTGGGAATATGTGGATATATGTGAGGGACCGGCGATATGGGACTACCTGCGTGAAGTCTGGAAAGTAATGAAAGAGGCCGTCGAACGCGGCATAGAAGCCGAAGGAGTGCTCCCTGGCGGACTTGGACTGCGACGCAAGGCTGTGAGTTACTACATGCATGCGACAGGCTACAACCCAAGCCTGAAGAGCCGTGGACTCGTTTATGCCTATGCTCTTGCCGTAAGCGAAGAAAACGCATCGGGCGGACTTATCGTGACAGCACCCACATGCGGCTCCTGCGGAATCGTACCGGCCGTATTATATCACCTGTCAACCTCAAAAGGTTTTTCAGAACAACGCATACTCCGGGCTCTTGCCACCGCCGGTCTTTTCGGCAGTGTTGTCAAGCACAACGCGTCTGTCTCAGGAGCCGAAGTCGGCTGCCAGGGTGAAGTGGGTGTAGCATGCGCAATGGCCGCCGCTGCCGCCTCGCAACTTTTCGGCGGAACACCCGCGCAAATCGAATACTCTGCCGAAATGGGACTGGAGCACCATCTGGGGCTGACATGCGATCCGGTATGCGGACTTGTGCAGGTCCCATGTATCGAACGCAACGCATATGCGGCAGCAAGAGCTCTTGATGCCAATCTCTACGCCGCATTCTCCGATGGCCGCCACACCGTGACATTCGACCGGATTGTCGAAGTAATGAAACAGACCGGCCACGACATACCGAGCCTCTACAAAGAGACCTCACAGGGTGGCCTTGCCGCAATTAAATAACAAAACCGAAACACAGAGCCGACACAGACTCATAACAAACCTTCAATTCGCTCTATGAACAAGCAGTATGACTATCTTGTGATAGGGTCGGGCATTGCCGGCATGAGCTTCGCGCTCAAGGTAGCCGGACACGACGGAGCCCGCGTAGCCCTTCTTTGCAAGTCGACGCTTGAAGAAGCCAACACCGCTCTTGCCCAGGGAGGTGTGGCATCGGTAACCAACCTTCTTGTCGACGATTTCGACAAACATATCCACGACACAATGGTCGCAGGCGACTGGCTCAGTGACCCCGAAGCCGTTGAGAAAGTCGTGAAAGGCGCTCCGGAGCAGATCAAGGCACTCCTTGAGTGGGGTGTTGATTTCGACAGAAACTCCGACGGAGATTTCGATCTGCACCGCGAGGGAGGACATTCGGAGTTCCGCATACTTCACCACGCCGACAACACCGGATTCGAGATACAGCAAAGCCTCATAAGCGCTGTGAAAGAAAACCCGTATATCGACGTACTTGAACACCACTTTGCCGTCGAACTCATCACTCAGCACCATCTGGGAATGATTGTGACCCACCGCACTCCCGACATCGCATGCTACGGGGCCTACGTACTCGACACAGAGACCGGCGAAGTCGACACCTATCAGGGACGCGTCACGGTGCTTGCCACCGGCGGCGTGGGAGCTGCGTATCTCACTACCACCAACCCGCTCGTCGCAACAGGCGACGGCATCGCTATGGTACACCGCGCCAAAGGTGTGATAAAAGACATGGAGTTCATTCAGTTTCACCCGACGGCACTCTACAATCCGGGCGACCGCCCCTCTTTTCTCATCACCGAAGCCATGCGTGGCTATGGCGCAGTGCTGCGCAACCTCAGAGGCGAAGAGTTCATGCACAAGTATGACCCGCGTCTTTCGCTCGCTCCGCGCGATATTGTAGCACGCGCTATCGACAGCGAGATGAAGCTCAACGGCGATGACCATGTCTACCTTGATGTCACCCACAAGGATCCGGATGAAACCAGACGCCATTTCCCCAATATATACCAGCACTGTCTCGAAATCGGAATAGACATAACCAAAGACTACATACCGGTCGCTCCCGCCGCCCACTATCTCTGCGGCGGTATCAAGGTCGACGGCAACGGCGAGTCAACGATACACCGGCTATACGCGCTCGGCGAATGCTCATGCACCGGATTGCACGGCGGCAACCGCCTTGCATCAAACTCGCTTATCGAGGCTGTGGTCTATGCCGATGCCGCAGCCAGGCATTCCAAAAACACGTTGTCGCGCTACACATTCCGGTCCGATATTCCCGACTGGAACGACGAGGGCACGCGTCATCCCGAAGAAATGGTGCTTATCACGCAAAGCCTCAAAGAAGTCAACCAGATCATGGGCTACTATGTAGGTATCGTGCGAAGCAACCTGCGGCTCGACCGGGCCTGGAACCGGCTCGACATACTCTATCGGGAAACGGAAAAGCTATTCCGCCATTCTAAAGTATCACGCGATATATGCGAATTGCGGAATATAATTGATGTAGGCTATCTCATCATGCGCCAAGCCAAAGAACGAAAAGAATCAAGAGGCCTCCACTACTCAGTGGACTATCCGCCGATAAAATCCGCCGAATAGTATCGGTCATATAATACATGAAAAGCGAAGGATGCCGGTCATCCTTCGCTTTTCAGCATAATACCACGCAATCAGTTTCCGAAAGTAAGTGTGGTATAATAACCAAGTGCGCCTCCATGGCCATAAGACGACTCATAGTTCAGTGTGACATATGATCCGTCGCTGTTCCACCATGTGGCCGACATGCCGTTGTCAAGCGGCGAGACATAAGGCGCACCATATCTGCTCGATAAAAGATTAAGCACACTGTTGTACCTCGATCCGTCGTTGTAGGGCGACACATAGGTATAGACCGTTGACACCAGGCGGCCTCCGTTGTAGAACATCGAAGCCTCCGGCCAAATGAAGTTCAGCATATTCACATTGTTGATGTAAATAGCATTGCTTCCATATCCCCCAACCGTATAACCGTTGTCGTACAGATAATTTAGCGACGCATTGAATGCCGCTCCGAGCGTAAGTCCAAGAAGTGCCTGCCCAAAGGAAATATGCCTGCCGGCCGGATGCCACGAGTGAGGACGATGCGGTATGGGACGCGGAGCGTGAACATAAAACGGCGCATGAGGCGGATGCGGCGCAAAACCATGATGGAAGTTTGGACGAGGTGCCGGCACGTGATGCTTTGGTGGAGGAGGCACAGGCCTATGTGGCGGACGGTGAGGAGTCGACGGCCTGTGAGCTGGAGAAGCAGGCTTGTGCTTGTTACGCTCCCAACGGTCGGGAGCAGCAGGCTGTCCGGCACCGGGTCTTTGCCCGGGAGCTGGTCTACGTCCCAAAGATGAAGATTTTTTATCGTTATCCGGCTTGTGTTTTTTGTCATGCCGGTCATTCTTGTCACGTGTATACTCCTTCCTTTCAGCACCATTCACACGCTGCCCCCGCTGCTGTTCCGTGCGGTGCTTAGGACTGTTATCTCCCCTGTCGCCACGACGGTTATCGGCCCATGTTGTCGATGAGCAGATAGCGACAACAACAGCTATCGCCAGTGTTCTGAATAAAAATCTGTTCATAGCCGAAATCATGTAAGTTTTATCATTTAGATAACGCCAATTTATGAAAGTTTAATTGTAAAACGGTTGTGTTTGCCGTCTAAAAATAGTTAAATTTGTAGCACAACACCTACAATTACTTGATAACAATGAATTTTAAAGTACTATTATCATCGGTAGCCATGGCATCAGCCATCACTGTCTCGGCAGCCACAGCTCCACGTTATGTCTTCTACGTTATCGGTGACGGGCTGGGAGGACAACCAACTCTTGCGGG
>JAIDKP010000011.1 GCA_029051445.1 Muribaculaceae bacterium
AGATGCATGCCTGCGAGACGATGGGCGCGACCACGGTGATATGTACCGACAAGACCGGCACGCTTACGCAGAACCGCATGCAGGTGGCAGAAGTCAAGGCTTACGGCGACAAGGATATGCTTAAAGAGAATATGGCTGTCAACTCAACCGCGCAGCTTGATGTGGCCGGCGAACGCCCGTCGGTGCTTGGTAATCCGACCGAAGGTGCTTTGCTTTTGTGGCTGCGCAAGGAGGGGCGTGATTACCGTGATCTGCGGTCGTCGGTCAGGCTTATCGATGAGGTGCCTTTCTCTACCGAACGTAAATATATGGCTTCTGTAGTTGAGAATGCCGACGGGAAAGTCTATCTTTTTGTGAAGGGTGCGCCAGAGATTGTCTATGGCATGACTGCACACTCGGAAATCGCAAAGGAGGATCTTGACAGGGTGCTTCTCGGGTATCAGAATCAGGCGATGCGCACGCTCGGTTTTGCTTTTGCAGAGATCGCTCCCGGTGTGAAGGTCGATACCGGTGATATTAAAGGGTATGAACTTACATTCCAGGGGGTCGTGGCTATATCAGATCCCGTGAGAGCCGAAGTGCCCGGCGCTGTGGCGGAGGCAATCGGTGCCGGAATAAAGATCAAGATTGTCACCGGCGATACTCCGGCTACAGCACGCGAGATCGGCCGTCAGGTAGGGTTGTGGAATGACTCGACCGACGGTGAACGTAATATAATAACCGGGCCGGAATTTGCGAAGCTCAGCGATGAGGAGCTTGTGGACCGTGTGGAGGATATGAAGATAATAGCACGTGCCAGGCCGATGGACAAGAAGCGTCTGGTGGAGGCTTTGCAGAAACGCGGCGAGGTAGTGGCCGTGACCGGCGACGGCACTAATGATGCTCCGGCGCTTAAGGCTGCGCAGGTGGGACTGTCTATGGGCGACGGAACATCGGTGGCCAAAGAGGCTTCAGACATCACTATTGTCGACAACTCATTCTTGTCGATCGGCCGTGCTGTGATGTGGGGTCGCTCGCTTTATCAGAATATACGCAGGTTTATCGTGTTTCAGATGACTGTGAATGTCGCGGCCTGTCTTGTCGTTCTTGTGGGAGCATTTTTAGGCACTCAGTCGCCATTGACTGTCACGCAGATGCTCTGGGTAAATCTGATCATGGATACATTCGCAGCTATGGCGCTTGCCGCCCTGCCGCCGTCGGAAGCTGTCATGGGCGATAAGCCGCGCAGACGAGACGAGTTTATCATAAACAAAGCTATGCGCAACTTTATCATCGGTGTCGGCGGACTGTTTTTTGTGATCCTGCTCGGATTGCTGCTTGTATTTGAACACAGTGATGTCACATCACTTTCACAGCTTGCATCGTTGAGTTTCGGAGCGGACTCCGGTCTGTCGGCTTATGAACTGTCGTTGTTCTTCACTATCTTTGTATTTCTCCAATTCTGGAATATGTTTAACGCCCGGGCATTTGCAACCGGACGCTCGGCTCTCGATCTGCGGCACTGCGGAGAGTTCGGAA
>JAIDKP010000110.1 GCA_029051445.1 Muribaculaceae bacterium
CGTTTGTTGCATCCTTCTGGGCAGGCTGAGCCAGGAACGACTGTAGCTGTTTAAGCTCATTCTTGGCAATGTTCTGGGCGAAAGCACTCGTACATCCGAGAACGAGAGCCATCATAAAAAAACTTTTTTTCATAGTAGTTAAAATAAATAGTCGCATGGGCTTGTGCCCGTTTTGTTAATGTAATATCTAAACAATGCTTTTACATGAAAAGTTCTGAATCTCCAAAATATAATTTAACCACTCCTGTATTTCCGGCACTCATTGCACACCATCCTGGCCTACAGCAATGCTGTTTTATGTTTTGCACGCATATGCGGCTGAAATATTTTTTGCAATAATATCAGGATTTTTTTATTTTTGGGGCAATTACATTCTTGCAAAGATCTGTCACGCGACAAGCCACAGCTTTCAGAATTCAGATCAGCGCGACTTGACCACGTTCCCCATTTATTGCGTAATCCATTATGGACCAGCTCGACCATGACATGCGCCAGGCCACTTCAGAAGCTCAGGCATGCGCAGACACAGAAATCACCGAAACCATTTCTGTAGAAACCGGACAGGAAACCTTGACTACTGACACAGACAAGGCACATCACTCGGCACCGACCAAAGAGGAAATTATCACAATACTCAATAACCTTGCAGAAGGTGACGGATCGGCCATCTCCCGAGATGAAATCGGACGACTGAAACAGTCTTTCTACAACATCCGCAAAGTCGAGCTTGAGTCAGAGAAAGCCGCCTACATTGAAGCCGGTAATAATCCTGATGATTTTCTACCCATGATCGACCCTGTCGAGGAGCAGTTTCTGGCAGCTCTGTCGGCTGTAAAAGAAAAAAAGAACGCATGGATTGCCGAGCGCGACATGACTCTGCGCGCAAATCAGGAACGCAAGGAAGCTATAATCGCACAGCTGGCCGATATGGCAAGCGATACCGACAATGTCAACCGTTCGTTTCAGCAGTTCAAGGATCTGCAGCAGGAATTCAAGACAATCGGAGATGTGCCGCAAGAAGTTGCAACTGATCTATGGAAACGCTTTCAGGAAAATGTGGAGCATTTCTATGATCAGCTTAAGATAAACCAGGAGCTGCGCGACTACGATTTCAGAAAAAATCTCGAGATCAAGACAAACATATGCGAGATCGCAGAACTTATCGCGGCAAACCTTGAGCAGCCGGAGACTTTGAATGAGCAGACCGACGACACCGACAGTACTGACAACGAAGCCTCTGACACAACCGACAACACATCCTCTGCTGCCAAACCCGATGTTATCGAAGCGTTCAACCGGCTACAGGATCTGCACGAAAAATGGAAACTTACCGGCCCCGTGGCAAAAGAGTTGCGCGAATCTCTATGGCAGCGCTTCAAAGAAGCCTCTGTCAAAATCAACAAACAGTATCAGGCATTTTTTGAAGAGCGCAAAGCCCGCGAGCAGGCCATAGAGGCAGCAAAAACCGCTTTGTGCGAACGTGTGGAAGCCATTGATCTCACAAAACTCACCACAACCGGGGAGTGGGACACCGCAACCAAAGAGGTCATCGCGGCACAAGCCGAGTGGAAACAGCTCGGATATAGCCCACGTCGCTCAAATGCAATATTTGCGAGATTCCGTGGCACAT
>JAIDKP010000111.1 GCA_029051445.1 Muribaculaceae bacterium
ATGCCTGCATCAAGTAAAAAACGCAGTGCGCTCGGGCGTGGGCTTGACACACTGATCCCGATGGATGATGTGCCTGACCGTGGAGCTTCGGCTATCAATGAGATTTCACTTGAAAGCATTTCGGTCAATCCGGAACAGCCCCGCTCTAATTTTGATGAGGAGTCGCTTGCCGAACTTGCCACATCAATATCCGAGCTTGGAATCATACAGCCAATCTCTTTAAGGAAAATTGGCCCGGAATCATATCAGATCATTGCCGGTGAACGTCGTTACCGTGCTGCGATGCTTGCCGGGCTGAAAAGCGTTCCTGCCTATATACGTACTGCCAATGATCTTGAGCTTACTGAGATGGCTCTCATCGAGAATATCCAGAGAGAGGATCTCAACGCAATTGAAATAGCTCTGACTTTCAAAAAACTGATCGAGCAGTACAACCTGACTCAAGAGCGTCTGAGCGGGCGTATCGGCAAGAAACGCGCGACAATAGCTAATTTTCTGAGACTGCTGAAGTTGCCTGCCGAGGTTCAGCTTGGACTGCGGGACAAACTTGTAGATATGGGACATGCACGTGCTCTGCTGTCGATCGATAATCCCGCACAGCAGCTCAAATTGTACAACCGCATCGTGAAGGAGGGGCTTTCTGTCAGAAAAGTCGAAGAAATTGCTAAAAAGCTTAGAAACGGTGAAGTTGAAGATCCCAAAAAGGGAAAATCATCGTCGCAGGACTATGATATACTTCGCACACATCTGTCATCGGTATTTCGCACGGATGTAAAATTCAAATGCAATAATTCCGGTAAAGGAAGCATTACATTCGCATTTGCCAATGAGGAGGAACTTGCCAGGCTGATTACTATTTTTGATTCTCTGAAAAGCTCAGGGATGATAGAGGAATAGGGGATATCTATAAATTTCAGAGAGCTTGTTTTGAATCTGATAAAATACATATTTGTCTTGCTTTGCTTTTGCATTGCAGGCGGCAGAGCGGCCTATGGCCAGGTTGTCGCTCCCGATGATCCGGATGCGGCGAGGGTCGACAGTATAAAAGCCGCTCTTGAGCGTGGAAAGGCTTTGCCTGACTCGATAATAATTGGTCGTGAGCCGGTTCCGATGCCTTCGGATGTTGATGATGAGAGTTTCGTCATACGTAATGACAGTCTGTATATACTTGCGTCTGATACATTTCCGATAGTAGAGGATCCGGAATGGGAGCGCCGTGAAGTGGAGTTTATACCTGATCCCAAACGGGCTGTGTGGCTTTCCGCATTGTTTCCGGGGCTCGGACAGGTTTATAATCGCCGTTACTGGAAATTGCCTATACTTGTCGGTGGATATATGGGACTTGCCTATGCCACATCGTGGAACAGCAGTATGCTCAAGGATTATACTCAGGCCTACTCCGATATAATGGACAGTGATCCGAC
>JAIDKP010000112.1 GCA_029051445.1 Muribaculaceae bacterium
CCCCAGTGGAATATTGGAACCGATAGTGAAGCCATTACAAGCCAGCCGTTGCCTTTGGTGTTTGAGGAGAAGGGCTGCATTGATCCGTCGGGAGCCTCGGCATAGCCTTTCATCTTGATGTTTCCGTAAGCCGACCATCCTGCCTGAACGCCGAGTGTCGGGAGGAAGTCGGCACGCGTGATTTTTACCTGCTGCTCTTTTGCGGCTACGTCGGCCTGAAGCAAAGCCAGCTCGGGTCTTGCGGCAATATCGGTTGTCAGCCCCGTCGGTTGGGTGACGGGTATGTCTTTGTCGGCAGGCTCGATCTGAGTGTCGGGCGTGAGTCCGAGTATGTTGCATAGCGAAAGGCGGCATAGGTCAGCCCCGCTCTCAGCCTGGCTGAGCTGATAGACAATCTGCGAGCGACGTGCGTCGATGCGCGACAGATCAGTCTGTGTGATCATTCCCACATCGTAGGATGTTTTTGTCTGTGAGTAGATTGTGTCGATCTGCGCGAGATAAGCTTTCATCATGTCTACTTTTGCAAGCACGGCGATATATGTCCAATAGGCATTGTCGGCATTGGCTATCACGTCCATGCGTGTCATGCGCTGCTGCTCGTTGGCTGCCTTGCGTCCGATCGATGCAAGGCGGTTGGCGGCTACGATCTTGCCGCCGGCATATATAGGCTGCGTGACTGTCAGTCCGGCCATATATACTCCTTTCATGGAGAGTACCATGCCCGACACATCGGAGTCGGGGGTGCGGTACATGCCTGTTGCCGATCCGGCAAGTTTCGGGAGGTAGGCAGTGAATGCTGTCTTTTTATCGAGGCGTGCCTGTTCGACTGAATTACGTGCGATCTCTACGTCCTCGCTCGCGTCAAGTGCCATCTGCCGGCACTGGTCGCGGTCAATCCTGATTGTTTCGGCCGACATTGTCACCGATAAGGCGGCAACTGCGGCAAGAAGTATATATCTGATTTTCATCAGGCTTTTGTGTTTACGTGGATGAATAGTGAATAGAACAG
>JAIDKP010000113.1 GCA_029051445.1 Muribaculaceae bacterium
CTTGAGTAGTTGTATACTCCATCTTCCTACTCTACACTTGGAGGCCTCATACTTGAGGAACTTAGGCATGTGCCTGAGGTCGGTGAAAAGTTTGAATGGAATCATATCGGGTTTGAGATTCTTTCGATGAAAGGCGCGCGTATCGAGAAGGTAAGGGTGATGCCTCGCTCTTGCAATGGCGGGTAAAAGCAGGGTTTTTTGTTAAAAAGGGGCCGTCTGCGATGTGTTGTTCAGAATAATTGAGTATTTTTACAGCCCGTTATGAAACATGGTTTTGACAACGAGAAGTATCTCAAGATTCAGTCCGAACATATCCTGGAGCGTATAGCCCGGTTCGGCGACAAGCTTTACCTTGAACTGGGGGGCAAACTTTTTGACGATTATCATGCAAGCCGAGTTCTGCCTGGTTTTCAGCCCGACAGCAAGTTGCGTATGCTCAGCAAGCTTGCCGACCGCGCTGAGATCGTGATTGTGATTTCGGCTCTCGATATCGAGAAAAACAAGGTGCGCAGCGACCTCGGTATCACTTACGACGAGGATGTGCTGAGATTGCGCGGCGAGTTTATGGCCCGTGGCTTTCTGGTCAACTCGGTTGTGATCACGCATTATAACGGCCAGGCAAGTGCCGATGCTTTCAGGCAGCGTCTGAGCCGGTTAAGCATAACGACTTATTGCCACTACACGATCGAGGGTTATCCTAATAACGTGGCTCTTATCGACTCTGACGATGGTTTCGGCAAGAATGACTATGTGGAGACAACGCGTCCTCTTGTGATCGTGACGGCTCCCGGCCCAGGCAGCGGCAAGATGGCTGTGTGTCTGAGCCAGCTTTATAACGAGCATCGTCGCGGGGTAGAGGCGGGATATGCCAAGTTTGAGACGTTCCCGGTATGGAGTCTTCCGCTTAAGCATCCGGTGAATATCGCCTATGAGGCAGCTACGGCCGATCTGAACGATGTGAATATGATCGACCCGTTTCACCTGGAGGCTTATGGCACAACGGCAATAAATTATAACCGTGATATTGAGATTTTCCCGGTGCTGAACGCTCTTTTTGAGGGTGTTTATGGCGAGAACCCATATAAATCACCTACCGACATGGGTGTGAACATGGTGGGTTTCTGCATTAATGACGACGAGGTATGTCGTGAGGCATCGAACAACGAGATCATACGCCGGTATTACACTGCGCTGAACCAGATGGCCAACGGCAAGGGTAATGACGCAGAGGTGAGCAAGATCGCGCTTAACATGAATCAGGCCAAGATCTCGCCGAATGACCGGCCTCAGATCGTTGCCGCCCGCGAGCGTGCCGCCCGCAGCGGTATGCCGAGCTCGGCTATCGAGCTTGCCGACGGGACGATCATCACTGCCGAGCAGGGCAGTCTTCTCGGTCCAAGTGCCGCGCTGATACTTAATGCAATCAAGCATCTTGCCGGTATCGATCATCATGTGAAACTGATACCACAAGACATGATCGAGCCGATACAGCATACAAAGATCAACTATCTGCGCTCACGTAATCCGCGATTGCATACCGATGAGGTGCTGGTGGCTCTGAGCGTGCTTTCGACCACCGACGAGCAGTGTCGCCGCGCTCTGTCGACTCTGCCTGAGCTTGAGGGATGTCAGGTGCACTCGACGGTGATGCTCGGCGAGGTTGATCACAAGATTTTCAAAAAGCTTGGCGTGGGTCTGACGTGTGACCCTCGCGGGCGTAAGAGTGTGTGATTATATAACCTGTTGTAAAACGGGTAGTAGTAATAGCGCGGGGTCGTGTGGCTCCGCGCTATTGTTGTTTCAGATAGGGTGTGGATCAGATTTTGTAGGTGAGCATGAGGTGAATGCCGACCTGTTTGCTGTCGATGCCTATGCCTTGTACCCGGAAATCGGGCCCTGTATGCTCGATGTCTTTGTAGAAGGAGAAGCGTTTGTAGACATCGATGCCAAGTGCGGCATGGAGCCGGGTGAAGATGCGGTAGCGCACCAATGCCTCGAAGTGGTTGAATGTAGCATTGCCTGAATCGCCCTGAACGTTGACGGGCTTGCCTTCGGGTGTGAGTGACCAGTTGGTATTCGGGTCGTAGCCTTGCCATGTGTACAGGCGATAGAACTGGTTGGCGACGCTGAATGTCCACCTTGATTGTGGCAGACGCATGCTCATTTCAGCCTTTATCGAGAATCCGCTTCCCCAGTTGTAGTTGCGGTTGTAGTCGCGGTAGAAGTCGGTGAGGATGCCGGCAAGTATGACGGCATTGGCGTGAATAGATCCGTCGATGCGTAGCTTGGGTGAGGGGGTGCTGCGGAACATGAGTCCGCCGCCGACAGACGCCGGTGTGCCGAGTTTGTATGGTACGGCGCATGGTTGTATCGGATCGTAGTCGGACTCATCGCGCGGAATGGTGTCGGAGTCGAAGTAATCGAAGTGCTGATAGAGTCCGGCCGACATCTCGAACGCAGGATTGTCTGCGACTTCTTTTGACAAAAGACGTCCGATTATCTCGACCCGGCTCAGCAATGGCTGTCGCTTGATTGAGTTCAGCTCGAGCAGGAAGGAGAAGTAGTCGTAGGGGGTGTTGCATGACTGGGCGAAGCGATCGCCGTACTCGATGTAGACTTCGGCAGCTCCCCCGGAGGTGGATGATGCCTTGGTATCGTGAAAGGCAAGTATGCGTCCGCCAAGCATGACTTCGACATATATCGGCGGTATGCCGAAGCGTCGACCTGATGTGGAACGGTGGCGCCACATGTCGCCGGTGATGAGGCGGGTGAATCCGCGCATGGGATTGACAACGAATGCTGCGAGTTCACGCCCGAAACGCTCCTCTCCAGTAGCGCGGTCGTTGAGAATGAGGTCGGATGTGCGATACAGGACTTCGCCGATGGCTGCACCTCCGATGGGTGTGGCGATGATGTCGTTGGTCGACGGATATTCGCGCTCCATGAACATCTCCCACATGGCGCTTCCTCCTATGGCATACAGCTCGGATGCCCAGAAGTTGTAGCCGTTGGATCGTCCGGCGTTGAAGAAGATCGATCCGTTGTAGGGGTGTGCGAACATGTTGGTGCTCAGGTGGTCGTTGTCCCACTCGAAGCCGTGGCGGAAGTTCTCTTTGATAGTATTCCAGGAAATGTAGGCGTAGTGACCTTTCTGGACGTAACGGTCGAAGGCCCACAGACCTATGTTCATGCCGGCAGTCTCGGCAGCGGCTCTCCACGGATGTTTCATGCTGAGTCTTGCCACGTCGGCCGAGTCGGGTGGCTGCGGCAATGATGCCGGATGCCGGTTGTGTATCTCGTCGAGTATGTCGATAGGGTCTGGCACTGAATCATGCCTGACTGTCTGCGCGGCGCATATCACTGATGAAGCGAGTGACAGAAATAGTGCAATTGTTTTGATCATCATGCCGTAATGAAATGTACCTTTGACAAAAATAATACAAGTAGCTAAAACAGCTTTTTTACATGATGTGTTTATGTGGTTATTTCCCTATTGATTGTGTCGGAAAAGTGAACAAATACCGATGAAAATTCTGAGGCTGTTGGCCATTTTCGCATGAATATCGTGGCGAAGTGTTTACTTTTGCAGGTGAATATGTACTGAAATTTTATATGCTATGATATACTTTGACAGCGATTATATGGTGGGGGCTCATCCCGAAGTGCTTGAGAGACTTGTTGAGACCAATGGCCTTCATACGGTGGGATACGGGCGTGACGAGTTTACGGCCGAGGCAAAGCGTGTTGTGCTTGATGCGTGCGGTATTGCCGACGGTGAGGTGTATTTTCTTGAGGGTGGAACCCAGACCAATGCAGTCGTGATCGACCGTCTGCTTGATCATAATGACGGTGTTGTGGCTGTGGATACGGCTCACATCAATGTGCATGAGGCGGGTGCCATAGAGTCTACCGGGCACAAGATCATCACGCTTCCCAACCGTGACGGCAAGCTTGATGCCAAGGCTCTCGACAGCTATATCGACGGCTTTTACCGTGATGAGACAAATCACTATATGGTGCGCCCCGGTATGGTATATATATCTTATCCTACGGAGCTTGGCACGGTCTACAGCCGTCAGGAGCTTGCCGACATAGGTGATGTGTGCAGAAGGTGGAACATTCCTCTTTATGTCGACGGAGCCCGTCTGGCCTATGGCCTGTGTGCTGATGGCGCTGAGGTCGGACTGAAGGATTTAGCCGGGATGTGTGATGTTTTTTATATCGGCGGGACTAAGTGCGGCGCTTTGTTCGGTGAGGCAGTTGTGACGCGCCACCGGGATCTGCTTCCGCGTTTTGTGTCGCTGATCAAGCTGCATGGTGCCACTCTCGCCAAGGGGCGGCTTTTAGGTGTGCAGTTTACAGCTCTTTTCAGCAACGGTCTTTATGAACGCATCGGCGCACATGCAGTGAGGCTCGCGATGAAACTGAAAGCAGGATTCACAGAGAAGGGATACAGACTCTATATTGATTCTCCTACAAACCAGCAGTTTTTCGTATTGCCCAACGAAAAGATCGACGAGTTGAAAAAGGTGGCCTCTTTTGAGCTGTGGGGCCCGCGTGGCGAGACGGAGACTCCTGTGCGGTTTGTGACCGACTGGGCAACGACCGACGCCGATGTGGATACGCTGACCGCCGCGCTGTAGCTTGTAGCTGCTATAGATACTGGCGGCGGGTTCAGCAGCAGGCGGGGAGGATTGCTGCCACGTCGGCAGGGGTTCCGTCGAAGGGACCTTTGCGACCGATCTTGAGTGTGCACATCGCCGCTGCAAAAGTGCCTGCTTCCTGATATGACGCTCCACGTGCACGCATGTAGAGGTATCCGGCCATGTAGGTGTCGCCGCATCCGGTAGTGTCTACAACTTCACTGGCCGGTATTGCCGGTATTTCATGGAAGCATCCGTCGGCATAGATGAGCGATCCATTTTCTCCAAGTGTCAGCAGTACTTCGCGGCAACCCCAGTCGGCGAGTTCGCGCGCAGCCTCGTATGGATCGGACAGTCCGGTGAGAACTTTCATCTCCATCTCGTTGGCTTTGAGGATGTGGATATATGGCATTGCCTCGCGTTTCATGTCGTAGTCGACCGGATATACTTTCTCTCCTATGACATGGCGCAGGTATCCTTGTATGTCGACCGATACGATGCCTATGCCGGAAAGGTATTTTATGACTTCAAACGAGAAGTCGTCGGCAAGCAGTGTCCCGAGGTGGAATATGCGTGCTTTTGCTCCGGCGAGGTTTTCGGTCGTGAACGGGTCGGCTTTGGCGAGAACGCGCTGCGTGCGGTCTGCCATGTTTTCTGCATATTTGTTCTCGAAGAATACCGAATGCCGGCTTGGCAGCACTGTGACATCTATACCGTCGGCCCGCAACTCGTCAATGACTTCTTTGTTGTCTTCGCCTACTGCAGTGATGAGACTGAATGCACTGTGGTCAAAGTTTACAAGGGCTTTTGCGAAATAGTAGGCAGTGCCTCCCGGCATGTGTGCCTCAAATTTCGGTGTTATGACTTTGTCATGTGTGATGTGTCCGATACAGCAGATATCGGGTATGGATGCAGAGTTGTTGTTCATGCGGTTTTACTGGTAGCGCGCAGGCGGCTGATTGAGTAGAGGAAAACGAAGAAGTATCCGGCAGCGGGTACGACGAATGATACCGACATTGATGTCGCGTCGGCAACGAGTCCCATGAGGAGTGTGCCTACAGCACCGCCTATCGGTGTCATCATGAGCAGTGATGATGCGAGTTTCACAGAACTGCTGCCAACTCTCGCTATGGTAATGGCAAATATTGTAGGGAACATGATAGCCTCGAACGCATAGCATGAGAATAGTCCGATTTTTGAAAGCAGGCCGAGATCCATTGCTACGAGCAGGGCGCTAAGAACGGTCATGAGTCCGCAGACGGCAAGAACCCTCTCGGCTCTGATGCGGCTCATGATCCAGCTTCCGCCGATGCGGGCAAGCATGAATAGGCCAAGTGCTCCGAACGACAGTACGGCCGATGCGATGGTCTTGTCCATCCATCCTTCGGCTGTGGTGTAGTTTATGAAGAGCGAGTTGATGGAGATTTCTGCGATCTCGTAGCAGAAGAGTGCGAAGAGGCCGAAGCGGAATACAGAATCGGAAAGCAGGGTGCGTATTGTCGATATCGCAGAAGTCTGTGTCTGCTCGGTCTGACAGGTGTCGGATGCGATCTCAGGCAGCTTTACACGTGAGAATATAAGTGCGACAATGAGCACTATCACTCCCATGACGGCGTATGGAATGTCGACACCGCTGTCGCCTGAGAAGATGAATCCTCCTACAAGCACCGGGGCTATAATGCAGCCGAGTCCGTTGAATGATTGTGCGAGATTAAGTCGGCTTGCTGCGGTTTCAGGTGATCCGAGCACCGATGCGTAGGGGTTGGCGGCGGTCTCAAGTATCACAAGGCCGCATCCGATCACAAACAGTGCAGCAAGGAATATGGCAAACGACATGGCTGATGCTCCGGGGATGAAAAGCAGCGAGCCTATTGCGAAGAGCAGTAGTCCGATCACGACTCCACGCCTGTAGCCCATGCGTGTGATGATTATTCCTGCCGGTATGGCCATGAGGAAGTATCCGAGATATGTCGTGGCTTGGATGAGTGTCGACTGTGTGATTGAAATGGACAGTGATTCCTGAAAATGCTTGTTCAGGACATCGAGTGTCGCTCTGGCAAATCCCCACATGAAAAACAGTGAGGTTATCAGTGCGAATGGAAGAATGTATTTTTTCTGGACGAGTTTGCTCATTGTCTAATGGTTGGTAGTATTATGGTGTGTCGTTCTTTTTTATTCGGGCAACATGGCGAGGAATGCATCTTCGTCGATGAGCGGTATTCCGAGTTTTTCGGCTTTCTGCAGTTTGGCGGGTCCGATGTTGTCGCCTGCGAGTATGAAGTCGGTGTTTTTTGATACCGAACTTCCGTTTTTGCCTCCGTGTGCCTCGATAATCGCCTTGTATTCGTCGCGTGAGTGTCGGGAGAATGTTCCGCTTATGACTATAGTCTTTCCATCAAATGTGTCGGAGAGCCGCGAGTCGTGTCCTTCGGGCACCGACATCTGCAGTCCCGCTTCGCGCAGGCGCTCTATGATCCTGCGGTTTTGCGGTGAGCTGAAGTAGTTTATGATGCTCTCGGCTATGCGGGGGCCTATATCTTCGATACCGATAAGTCTGTCGTAGGTCGCAGTGGCCAATGTGTCTATGTCGTGTAGCGCACGTGCGAGTTTTTTTGATCCTGTCTCTCCTACATATGGTATCGAGAGGGCGTATATGACGCGCTCAAACGGCACTTTTCTGCTATCTTCTATGCCTTTGATAATGCGTCGGGCTCCTTTGTCGGCGACCCCTTCGAGCGATGTCAGTCTCTCGACAGTGAGATCATAGATGTCGGCAATGTCTTTTATAAGTCCCTGCTCTACAAGCTGCATTGTCATTTCCTCGCCTATACCTTCGATATCCATCATGCGTCGTCCGACGAAGTGCTCGATGCGTCCGGCGATCTGCGGGACGCATCCCGATCTGTTGGGGCATATCCATGCGGCTTCTCCCTCGACGCGTACAAGTTGTGTTCCGCACGAGGGGCAGTGTGTGACAAACTCTACAGGTTTAGATCCCGGAATGCGCTGTGTCTCGTCGACTCCGGTGATTTTGGGTATTATTTCTCCGCCTTTCTCTACCCACAGCATGTCGTGTTCATGAATGTCGAGACGCTGCATTATGTCCTGATTGTGCAGCGATGCGCGTCGGACAACCGTTCCCGACAAAAGTACCGGATCAAGATTGGAGACGGGTGTGATCTGTCCCATGCGTCCGACCTCAAATGAGACGTGGCGCAGTCTTGTGAGCGCTCTTTCGGCCGGGAATTTGTAGGCTATGGCCCATCTTGGGGATTTTGCGGTGAATCCGAGATTGAGCTGCTGCCTGAGTGAGTTGACTTTGAAAACGAGTCCGTCGGTCGCTACCGGAAGCGTCTTGCGCTCACTGTCCCAGTAGTTGATGTAGCGGTTGACTTCGTCGAGTGTGTGCAACAGGCTGACGTGGCCGGCTATCTTGAATCCCCATGAGCGTGCTGCCATAAGGTTGTCGTAGTGGTTGTCGCACGGCAGTGTGTCGCCAAGCACGTAGTAGAATATCGCATCGAGGCCGCGTTTTGCGACTTCACGCGGATCCATGAGTTTGAGTGTCCCTGAGGCTGCATTGCGGGGATTGGCGAACAGGGGCTCCTCATTGAAAGCACGTTCCTGATTTAGCCGGTCAAATTCTTTCCAGGGGAGTAGGACTTCTCCTCTGACCTCGAGGTTCTCAGGCCATCCTTCTCCCTGAAGTGTCAGCGGTATGCTGCGTATTGTCTTGATGTTTTCGGTGACAATGTCGCCTTGTGTTCCGTCGCCACGTGTCACGGCGCGCACAAGTCGTCCGTGCTCGTAGATCAGTGATATGGATGTCCCGTCGAATTTCATTTCTCCGACTATCTCAAAGTCCTGTCCTTCGAGTCCTTCTTTCACTCTTGAGAAGAATGCACCTACCTCGTCGATGCTGTAGGTATTGCCGAGCGATAGCATCGGTCTTATATGCAGTGCCTGCTCAAATCCTTTTGTAAGGTCTGATCCTACGCGGTGTGTCGGCGACAGCGGATCGTCGGTTTCCGGATGTTCTTTTTCGATCTGCTCAAGTTCCTTAAGCAGTGCGTCGAAAGCGCGGTCGGATTTAGTGGGAGAGTTCAGTACGTTGTATCGGTAGTTGGGGGGATTGATGAAGCT
>JAIDKP010000114.1 GCA_029051445.1 Muribaculaceae bacterium
CAATACTTCATGCCGGCGGTAAGTTTGACAAAGGCTCCTATAAGGTGTCGGGCGGACTTCATGGTGTCGGTGTGTCGTGTGTTAACGCGCTTTCCACGTATCTGCGTGCAGAAGTTCACCGTGGCGGAAAAGCGTATGTGCAGGAATACAGCTGCGGTAAGCCTACGACCGGTCTCATGACTATAGGGGAGGTCTCTGATACCGGAACTTCGATCACGTTTAAGCCAGACGGGTCGATATTTACGGTGACGGAGTACGATTACAGCACACTTGCCAACCGTCTGCGGGATCTTGCATATCTTAATGCGGGCATCACGCTCTCGCTTACAGACAAGCGTCATAAGGATTCTGAAGGAAATGCTGTCGGAGAAGTTTTCTATTCGTCGCGTGGTCTAAGCGAGTTTGTAGAGTATATCGACAGCAACAAGGAGTCGCTTATCTCTGATGTCATACACCTTAACACTGAGCGTCAGGGGATTCCTGTTGAGGTGGCACTGACTTACAACAATACCTACAACGAGAATATATATTCGTTTGTCAACAATATCAACACGATTGAGGGCGGCACGCATCTCACCGGCTTCCGTCGCGGATTGACATCGACTCTCAAGAAGTATGCCGAAGATAACCGTCTGCTTGAGAAAGCCAAGGTGGATATTGCGAGCGACGACTTCAGAGAGGGACTGACAGCGGTTATTTCGGTGAAGGTAATGGAACCTCAGTTTGAGGGTCAGACCAAAACAAAGCTCGGTAACTCGGAGGTGATCGGAGCTGTGCAGACAGCAGTCAGCGATGCTCTAAAGACATATCTCGAAGAACACCCGAAACAGGCCCGCACAATTGTTGACAAGGTGATCCTTGCCGCTCAGGCCCGTCATGCCGCATACAATGCCCGTGCAAAAGTTCAGCGCAAGTCTCCGCTTGGCGGCGGAGGCCTTCCCGGTAAACTCGCCGATTGCTCATCGCGCACAGCAGAAGACTGCGAACTGTTTATAGTCGAGGGTGACTCTGCAGGCGGAACGGCCAAACAGGGTCGTGACCGCCAGTTTCAGGCTATTTTGCCTCTCCGCGGCAAGATCCTGAACGTGGAGAAGGCAATGGATCACAAGATCTTTGATAATGAGGAAATAACCAATCTTTTCCGTGCGATGCGCGTGACGATCGGCACCCCGGATGATCCTAAGGAGGCCAATCTCAGCAAGCTTGCCTATCACAAGATTATCATCATGACTGATGCCGATGTTGATGGAAGCCATATTGCTACTCTCCTTATGACGTTCTTCTTCAGAAGAATGCGTCCTGTTATCGAACAAGGGTATCTCTATCTTGCCACTCCGCCGCTCTACAAGTGCAAAAGAGGCAAGAATGAAGAGTATTGCTGGAATGACGCACAGGTACAGCAGTTCATCAACAAGTATGGTGAAGGTGTAAAGGTGCAGCGATACAAAGGTCTTGGTGAGATGAGTGCGGCTGAGCTCCGGGATACAACTATGGATCCTTCGCAGCGCCTGCTGAAACAGGTGAAAATAAGCGATGCTGCGGAAGCCGACAGGATATTCTCCATGCTTATGGGTGAAGATGTTGGTCCGCGCAGGGAGTTTATCGAGTCGAATGCCAATTACGCGAATATCGACGCTTGATCAATAGTCTATTATATTTGTCGGGCGTCTTCAGAATCAATGGAGACGCCCTTCGGTATAATAAAATTATAGCGGAAGGTGGAAACGTTCGGGGTATCGATAGTGTTTATTATTTTGTAGGGGATGTGATCTAATTATAGATAATAAGTAGATTCAAATCATGCCCTTTAATCATCTAAAATTTTGAAAAACAATGGCAAAAAAGCTCACAAAAAAAAGTTTTGAGCGATTGAACGCACAAGTAAAGGATTTTATAGCCCAGCAGGGTAATGCAACTTTCAACTATAAAAATGTAGCACAGGCACTTGGTGTTACAGCATCGATAAGTATAGGTGATATAGCTGTAATTCTTGAGGAACTGGCATACAATGGGGAAATTGTGGAGATAACTCCTGGACGTTATAAATCTCTCAGGCGTACGAATGTCACTACAGGAACTTTTGTGCGACGCTCCAATGGGAAGAACAGTGTTATTACTGATGATGACGGCGAGCAGATTATGGTTGCCGAACGTAATTCGATGCACGCATTTAATGGTGACAAAGTTAAAATCAGTGTGGCGGCACGTACTCCCGGTATTGAAGCCGAGGCTGAGGTTATCGAGATTATTGAGAAGAAGGAACAGACTTTTATCGGCAAACTCAAGGTTGACAAACATTTCGGATATCTTTTAACGGATTCTAAATTCCTTGCAACAGACGTTTTTATCCCCAAGAACAAGCTGAAAGGAGGAGTGACGGGTGACAAGGCTATCGTGCGTATCACCGAATGGCCCGATGACTCAAAAAATCCTAAGGGTGAGGTTGTCGACATACTTGGAAAGGCGGGGGAGAACAACGCTGAGATACATGCCATACTGGCAGAGTTCGGACTTCCGTACCATTATCCGGAAAATGTAGACAAGGCAGCGTTGAAAATAGGTGCCGGCATAACCCCGGAGGAGATTGCAAAGCGTCTGGATATGCGTGATGTAACGACATTTACGATAGATCCAAAGGATGCAAAGGATTTTGACGATGCCCTGTCGATAAGGACACTGCAAAACGGCAACTATGAGGTCGGTGTGCATATTGCAGATGTGACACATTATGTAAAGCCTGACTCGCTTCTCGATCGTGAGGCGGAGAAGAGGGCAACTTCGGTTTATCTTGTAGACCGTGTTGTGCCTATGCTGCCTGAGCATCTTAGCAACGGGATCTGTTCGTTGCGTCCTGATGAGGAAAAGCTGACATTCTCGTGTGTATTTGAGATGACACCAGCCGGAAAGGTTGTCGATTCCAAGATATGCCGCACAGTAATAAAAAGTGACCGACGTTTCACTTATGAGGAGGCGCAGAATATCATAGAGACAGGAGAAGGGGATTTCAAGACTGAGGTGCTGGCACTTGACGGTCTGGCCAAGATCTTGCGTAAGAAGCGCTATGAGAACGGTTCGGTTGATTTCGACCGTACGGAGGTCAGGTTTGATATTGATGAAAACGGACATCCGACTGGCGTATATTTCAAGGAGTCTAAAGATGCCAACAAGCTGATCGAGGAGTTTATGCTTCTCGCTAACAAAACGGTTGCTCGGTTTGTAGGTGAAGTGAAGGGTAAACGCAAGAAAGCTAAAGCCTTTGTGTACCGTGTTCATGATATGCCTGATCCGGTCAAGCTTGAAGATCTGTCGAGGTTGTCCAGGACTTTCGGCTACAAGGTAAAATCGCAGGGATCGTCAAAGGAGGTAAACAATTCTCTGAACCGTCTGCTTAAAGACGTGAAGGGGAGGGGTGAGGAGAATCTGTTGTCGACTCTTGCGCTGAAGTGTATGGCAAAGGCTAAGTACACTACCGAGAATATCGGGCATTATGGCCTCGGTTTTGAGTATTACACTCACTTTACATCGCCGATCAGACGTTATCCGGATATGATGGTGCATCGCCTGATTGATAAATATCTCAATGGCGGACGCAGTGCCAATGTGACTAAGCTTGAGGATCAATGCCGGCATTCGTCGGATATGGAGCAGCTTGCTGCAAATGCCGAGAGAGCTTCTATCAAATATAAGCAGGTAGAGTATCTAAACGATCATCTTGGAGAGGTGTATGACGGTGTTATTTCCGGAGTGACTGAGTGGGGGCTTTATGTCGAGCTTACTGAAAACAAGTGCGAAGGGCTTGTGCCTATAAGGGATCTCACTGATGATTACTATGATTTCGATGAGAAGAACTATTGCCTTATCGGTCTCCGTAAGAACAACCGTTATCAGCTTGGCGACAGTGTGAAGGTCAAAGTGGCCCGAGCCAATCTTGAGCGCAAGCAACTTGATTTTGCTCTTGTGGATGAACGACACAGATGTCAGGATGAGGACGATATGGGTAAAAAAATGTCGGTGCCGCAGGCATTGCGCAGTGGCAAAAAATCCCGTTCGGTAAAAAAGACAAATAACAGTAAAAAAGGACATACAAATAAGAAACGTCGAGGGAAATGAATGCTCTCAGTCTTGTAAGGAAAAAACGTGCCGGCCGTGGTTATCTGCTTGCTGCCATAGCTTCTTGTACTTATGGTCTGAATCCATTATTCGCAGTACCGCTTTATGATATCGGCCTCAATGTAAATTCTGTACTGTTTTACCGATATACTGCTGCGGCTGTAGTGCTTGCGATTGTGATGCTTTTGTCGAAGATGTCGTTCAGGCTGCATCGTCGCGAGGTTGTTCCGCTTGTTTTTGCAGGAATACTTTTTGCTGTTTCGTCGCTGTTTCTGTTTTACAGCTATAAGTTTATGGATGTCGGTATAGCATCGACGATACTCTATGTGACTCCTTTCTTTGTAGCTGCGATCATGGCTGTTTTTTTTCATCAGCGCATACCGATTGTCGGGATAGTGTGTATTGCTGTGGCGATGATCGGAATAGGCATGCTTTCGATCAAGGCAGACAGTACAATACAGAATCCGGTCGGCATCGTGTGTGTGATCGGTTCGTCGCTTACTTATGCGATCTATATGATCATAATAAACAGAACTTGCCTTAACGGCATGGGGATTGTTCCGTTGACATTCTATTCGATAGTTGTCGGTGTTGCGGTCTTTGCTGTGTTTATGGATTTCTTCCGTGATCTTGCTCCACTGCCTATGACTTATACTGCAATCTACAATGTCGCCGGTCTTGCGATTTTCCCGACAGTCGTGTCAATACTGACAATGACAGTAGCCATACAGGATATCGGTCCTGTTCCGACTTCTATACTTGAGGCGCTTGAGCCTGTGACAGCACTTATGATAGGATGTCTGATATTCGGGGAGTCACTTACAGCCCTGAATATGGCCGGAGTGGCAGTAGTCTTATCGGCCGTGACTCTTTTTGTGCTTTCAAAACATAGCTGAAACAAACAGGGAAGGGTGTATCGTAAACCAATCAATTGAAATGGAAACAATCAAACGTCTCAAAAACAAAGTGCTTACCGGAGGTGAGATAACTTATGAAGAGGGCGTGGAGCTGATATCGACTGAGCATCTTGATGCTTTATTCGAGGCGTCGGCAGAAATTACCCGCAAGTTTTGTCCTAAAGACTTCGATTCTTGCTCGATTGTGAATGTGAGATCGGGTAAATGTTCGGAGAACTGCAAATGGTGTGCCCAGTCGGTACACTACAAGACGGGGTGCAATACATATGAGCTGATGAACCGCCACGAGTGTATGGCGGCCGCACGACATAACAGAGCGAAGGGGGTAAAGCGGTTCTCGCTTGTCGCAAGCGGTCGCTCGATGACAGGCAGTGTCCTCAAGGAAGTCTGCGGGATATTGCGCGATGTGAAGGAGGAGACCGGCATATTCACGTGTGCGTCGCTGGGACTTCTCTCTCGGGACGATCTGAAAGAATTGTGGGATAGTGGTGTTCGTCGTTATCACTGTAATTTGGAGACTGCGCCGTCGTATTTTTCAAAACTTTGTACGACGCATACGATAGATGATAAATTAAAGACGATTGCAGCTGCACATGAACTCGGCATGGAAGTGTGCAGCGGCGGTATAATCGGAATGGGAGAGAGTGCCGAGCAGCGAGTCGAGTTTGGAGTAAAGCTCAGAGAAGCTAAACCTCACAGTATTCCTATCAATATTCTGTTGCCGATTCCCGGCACTCCGCTTGCTGATGTCAAGCCTATCACAGACGAAGAAATCCTTGCTACGATTGCTGTTTTCAGATTTCTTCATCCCCAAACTCAACTCCGTTTTGCCGGCGGCCGGGCAAGACTTTCCCGCGAAACCCAGCTCAAATGTCTGGCAATAGGTATGAACGGGGGAGTTGTCGGTGATCTGCTAACTACAATCGGCAGCAAGATCGACGAAGACCGCAATCTTGTCGAAGAAGCCGGGTATGAATTCTGAAACCGACAGACAGTGTGGAGTGACTGATGTGAAGACTAAATTAACAAATATTATTCCACACGGGCATCTTTTGATGTGAATGAATTATTATTTTTGCATTAAACTTTATTAACAGCATAGACCAATGAGAAAGAACGTAGTTGCAGGCAACTGGAAGATGAACACCACTCTTCAGGAGGGTGTAAAGCTGGCCACAGAGGTAAATGAGGCCCTTAAGAATGTTGATGCAAAGTGCGATGTAGTGATTTGTGTGCCTTTCACTCATCTCGCATCGGTAAACGCAGTGATCGACCCCGCCAAACTTGGTCTTGGCGCAGAGAACTGTGCAGATCATGTCAAGGGCGCATATACCGGCGAGATCTCAGCTCCTATGGTAGCTTCGACCGGTGCGACTTATGTAATATTGGGCCACTCGGAGCGCCGTCAGTACTACGGTGAGACTTCGGAGACCCTTAAAGAGAAAGTAAATCTCGCTCTTGCCAACAATCTTACTCCGATCTTCTGCATCGGCGAGGTACTTGAGCAGCGTGAGAACGGCTCATATCTCGAAGTCGTGAAGACTCAGATCGAGGAAGCTCTCTTTGACCTCAGCGCCGAGGATTTCTCGAAGCTTATTCTCGCTTATGAGCCCGTGTGGGCAATCGGTACAGGCAAGACCGCAACCGACGACCAGGCTCAGGAGATGCACGCGTTTATCCGTGGTGTGATCGCCGAGAAGTATGGCAAGGAAGTGGCAGACAACACTTCGATTCTCTATGGCGGCAGCTGCAAGCCGAGCAATGCCAAGGCTCTTTTTGCCAAGCCCGACGTTGACGGCGGCCTTATCGGCGGCGCAGCTCTCGAGGCAGAATCGTTTATGGGTATCGTGACCGCATTCTGAACGAGACCACAGCACGACAAAAATAACTGATGACGATGAAACACCGGCATATTGTTGCTATCCTGTCGCTCTCGGCATTTTTGCTCTGCCCTTTTATGGCCGGAGCCGAAGATCCGGATTCGACAGAGACTATTATTGACCATATTCAGGCTTCGGGTATAATCACGATTGTGCAGCCGGAGAAAATGCTTGAGCGTCTGTCCGGCGGTAAGTCGGGTGTGGAACGGCAGGTGCTGAATATGGGAGAAGCTGCACCGGCGGGCGTTGAATCATCGACATCAACAGAAAACACCGAGGCGGTATCCGGCACAACAAAGGTGGCCGGATACCGTATACAGGTGTTCAGCGACAACAATGCGCGTTCGGCCAAAAGCGAGGCGCGCAGCAAAGCGCAGGCGATATCGGAGCGTATGCCTCAGTATCGAACCTACGTTGTGTATCAGTCGCCCTACTGGCGATTGAAGGTAGGAGATTTCACTACCGCGACTGAGGCAGAAAACGCTGCCGACATGATAAAGAAAATGTTTCCCTCTTATGCCCGAGAGGTGAGAGTGGTGAGAGACCGTATAAACCGATGACCGAAGAGAAGACAATAGCTGAGCTTGCCGGACATTATGAGGCGATATTGCGTCTGCTTGGCGAGGATCCGGAACGTGACGGGCTTAAAAAGACCCCAATGCGTGCGGCCAAGGCCATGTGGTATGCAACCAGAGGCTATCGCCAGAATCCGTCAGAAATAATGCGTGAGGCGATATTCGAGTATTCGGGCTCACGCATGATAGTGGTCAAGGATATCGAGTTTTATTCTTTTTGCGAGCATCATATTCTGCCGTTTTTCGGACGCGTGTCGATAGGATATATTCCTGACGGAAATATGATCGGTCTCAGTAAGCTCGCACGTATTGTCGATGCTTATGCCCGCCGTCTGCAGGTTCAGGAACGTCTGACGGCTCAGGTATGCCGCGAAGTATATGAGACGCTTTCGGCCAAGGGGGTGATAGTGGCCTGTACGGGCGAGCATCTGTGCATGAAGATGCGCGGAGTCGAGAAACAGCATTCGGCAACGACAACAGTCGATTACCTCGGTGTCTTTGAGGATAACGCCAAACTCCGCGAGGAGTTTTTCAACTCACTGCATCACTGAGGACAAAACATTCTCAGATTCTCATATATGAGATGGGTCGGCAGCCCCATTACGGTGTAGAAGTTTCCATTGATTGAACGTATACCGGCAAGTCCGATCCATTCCTG
>JAIDKP010000115.1 GCA_029051445.1 Muribaculaceae bacterium
ATATAAGGCAGGTAGCGATGTCCATTCTCGGGATTGAGCTTGCGCTCGGTAAACAGCTTGTTGTAGTGGGTGATCTGTACAACCTCGGCTTTCATAAGCAAGTCGTAGCGTTGTTCCATTTCTACTACAAGCGCTTTGAGGGTGTCGAGGGTCTTATTCATATCGGTGACGATGGCATCTTCCTCGTCGGGCAGTTTGGCAAGGTAGTGCTTCTCAAGCTTACGATATGGATAGAACTCGACTTTCTTTGGGTCGATAAGCACAAATTTCAGTTCGGCAGGATGCTTTTTGAAGATCAGGGAGTTGATGATCACATTCATGCCTACAGACTTACCTTTGCCTGTCGCACCGGCCACAAGAAGGTGCGGCATCTTTGCCAGATCGGCAATATAGACGTCGTTGTTTATAGTCGCTCCAAGTGCGAGAGGAAGCTCGTAGTCGCATTCCTGGAATTTGCAAGATCCAAGTATGGTGCGTATTGACACGGGCTGTGGCTCGCGGTTTGGCACTTCGATTCCGATAGCGCCTTTGCCGGGTATCGGGGCAATGATGCGTGTGCTGATGGCTGACAGTGCCATTGCGATGTCTTCTTCGAGACGCTTGATAGTAGCGATCTTCACCCCTTCGACAGGTATAATCTCATACATGGTCACTGTCGGTCCTACAGTCGCATCGATGTGAGCCACGCCTATATTCAGCTTGTCGAGTGCGTATATGATCTGGTTTTTCTTGTCGGATATCTCGGTGATGTCGACGATGTCGGTGCGGGTTGGCTTGTCTTCGAGCAGATCGAGAACCGGTATACGGAAGCGTGACAACTCAGCGGTAGGATCGTAGCTGCTTCCGATGCGGCCATATTCAACCTGTTCGATCTGTTCGCCGGTGTTTACTGTCAAACCCGGTTCTGCCGGAGTTTCGGCTTCTTTTATGTCAGCCGTGTTCTGCATGCCGCCTTTTTCAACCACTGTTTCCGTGACAGTGCTTTGGGCCGGTTGTTCCGCAGGCTGTTCACGTGTGGTCTCGGGTTTGATGTCTGTTATTTGTACCGGTTCAGGAAC
>JAIDKP010000116.1 GCA_029051445.1 Muribaculaceae bacterium
ATATTTTCTGAGCCTCAACAGCCGGATTATTCTGAGAATCTTCCTCACCGGCAGCCAGCGATGCCTGCCTTATCAAAGCCGACGCAAGATTATACATCGCGACTTCCGATGCTTCATTCTCCTGCAATGCCTTGCGGTAAGCCACTTCTGCCTCTGAATAACGCTTGTCATTGTATAGCTTGTTTCCTTCTCTGATATATCCACGCTCGCGTTTTCCTGACGAGACGGACTGCTGTCCCCATGAAACAGGTGCAGATACCGCTAATCCAGCAGCAAACAGAAGGACTATTTTCAATATTCTACGCATAATCAATTTTCCTTAGTAAAGAAATTGATACTTTTCAGCCAACTTATTTTCCGGTCAAGAACAAAAATGTCAATCACCATAAACGCTAATGCGATCCAGCCGAATATCGGGAACTGCTCGGCACTTGCCTTATAGGTCACATGTGTAAGTTCCGACTTCTGAAGATTGTCAAGCTGCGTCGTAAGCTCATTCAGAGCTGACGATGACACTCCGCTGATATAGACTCCATCTCCGGCAGCCGCTATCTCGCGC
Source organism: Muribaculaceae bacterium (assembly GCA_029051445.1). Classification (GTDB taxonomy): domain Bacteria; phylum Bacteroidota; class Bacteroidia; order Bacteroidales; family Muribaculaceae; genus JAFLTL01. Next base: position 560 of record JAIDKP010000116.1, read on the forward strand.
GCCATATTCTCATTCAATGCTGTTGTAACAACCTGACCGTTATAATCTTTCAGGAACTCCCCTTTTGACTGATTAATAGGTATAGGTGCTCCTTTTGTCGATCCGATACCAATTACATCAACCTGGACACCACGGCTTTTAGCCTGTTGAGCCATTTCAACGGCATTTCCTTCATGATTTTCGCCGTCGGTGATCACAATTATAGCCTTACCGGTTTCAGGATCAGGGGTAAATGCATTCAATGCCATGCCGATCGCTGTGCCGATCGCTGTGCCTTGCGAAGGCACCATATCAGTTGTTATATCGTTAAGATACATTTTTGCCGACACAAAGTCAGTTGTAATTGGAAGCTGTGTATATGCCTCACCTGCAAAAACGACAAGACCGACTTTATCATTACCCAATTTGTCTATGAGGCGGGAAAGTATGTATTTCGCACGCTCCAGTCTTGAGACTCCAGAAGGATCATCACTCGACGAAGCAAGCATCGACCGTGATACGTCCATTGCGATCATAACCTCAATACCCTCAGACCTTTCGGTTTCTTCTTTCTCTCCAAAACGTGGCCGTGCCACAGCTATGACAAGAGCAGAGAGTGCTATCAGTTGCAACGTCAATCTTATCCACGGTTTATACACTGACGCATCAGGCATCAGTGGAGCAAGGATAGACAGATTTCCGTATCTTTCCAATTTCCGCTTACGCGCCATACGGGCAAGCAGGAAAAGGCCAACCATCACCGGGACAAGCAGCAACAGATACAATAGGCCTGGATTAGCAAAACTAAACATAGTATTGACAATTTACATGACTAAGGTATACTCCTGAGCAAGGTCTTTCTCAACACCATCTCAAGGGTCAATAACCCAAGTGCGACCAATGCCCAAATCAGATAATTATCCTCTGTGTGACTGAAGTGTTTGATATCCATCTCAGTTTTCTCAAGACTGTCGATCTCGTCAAACACATCTTTCAGCACACTATTGTCGGTTGCCCGGAAATATTTTCCACCTGTCGTTGATGCGATCTCTTTCAGAGTCACCTCATCGATCACAACCGGAGTATTCACATATTCAATCCGGCCAAACATATTCTGCATAGGATAAGGCGCATTACCATTCTTGCCGACTCCTATCGTGTAGACCTTGATGCCTAACTTCTTGGCGATTTCAGCAGCTGTAAGTGGAGCGACATTGCCGGTATTATTTGAACCGTCGGTCAGCAAAATGATACTTTTGCTCTTCGCTTTGCCGTCTTTAATGCGGTTTATCGCCGTCGCAAGTCCGTCGCCTATTGCCGTACCGTCGTCAAGCATCCCCATTTCAATTGAGGAAATATAATTAGTGAGTGCGGCCCGGTCGGTTGTCATAGGCATACCCGTAAAGCTTTCGGCTGCAAAAATCACAAGACCCATATTGTCAGCCTCTCGGCCCGACACAAATTTATTGGCAACATCTTTGGCAGCTTCAAGCCTGTCGGGTTTGAAATCCCGGGCAAGCATCGACGACGAAATATCAAGCGCAAGTATAATATCCGTACCTTCCGTCTGCGATGTACGCCAGCTGTCACGCGTCTGAGGGCGAGCAAGCACGACTATCACACAGGCAATGGCAATCAACCGCAACAGGAAAAGCCCGTGTAGCATGATTGCGCGCATAGGCATACGCTTTCCTTTAAATGGAAGCGTGGTGCTGACCGAAATTGACGGATAGGCATTACGCCTTTTAACCACATACCAAACGATAAGCGGTATCAAGATGGTCAGCAGCCATAACAGACCTGGATGAGCAAACTGTATCATGACTTCATTTCATCATTATGATTCACATTCGCAACTGCACCCTCATTGTTGTCTGAGTCTGATGCAACAAGCTCCGGCAGTGGTTTTGTCTCCTCGACAAACTGAAGTGCACGGTTCCATGCGGCGACATTGTCATCAGGCATAGGACGCATTTTAGCGAATTTCACAAAATCGGCCATTTCAAGCACACGCTGCATCATGACCTTATGTTCTCTGGTATCCTTTTGCTTTTCAAGCGCCCGCAATATCTGTGAAGAGGTCATCTCCATCGCATTGATACCGAACCTGCCGTCAAGGTAGCGACGGAGGATATCAGTAAGACGGGTATAATACTCCTTCTCACGTCCGCTTTCGCAAAGACGTTCATCCTTAAGTTTCTCAAGACCTGCAATTGCAGCATCATATGGAGATACAGGTTTCGCTTTAGGGACAAGAGGTATGGAAACCTTCTTCTTCATCACGAGCCATGTCCATACACCGGCACCTGCAATCAACAATACGACAAGCATCCAGACCCAATAGTCAATAATGAAATCCGGAAGCCAGTCAAACCATCTCCATCCGCCATCGGCGACATCTGCCATGCTGTGTATTGTAGTCATAGAGTCGACATCGGCAGGAAGAACCTTCAATGTCACCTGATTGGAAAACACCGTATCACCACCATCTGTCATGTATGCAATCGGCGGAAGTCGGTACAAACCTGAATCAAACGACTGAAGCGTGATCTGACGCCGTATCTGTTCAAGCTGATCGGCAGAGCCTTTACTTACAGTATCATCAATCCCGACATTGGCGATCTCAACGTTGGTCATTATTGTGTCGCCAGACAGCAACAGCGTCCCATGAGTCCCTTTAGGCTGAAGGATCTCTATATGAAGAGGCGTCGTACGCCCCATCATAAGAACCGCTGAATCAAGCTCAGCCTTAATGCTGACATTCTGAGCCGAGGCACACTCCGGCGACAGAGTTATCGCAGCGAAAAGACCTGTAGTCAATACTATATCTCGGAATATTCGTGATGACATGCTTTGTGATCTTATTATTTCTTCAACTTACTCATCTTCCTACCCCTCGACGCTTAAACAGCCCCATCAGAGATTTCACATAATCCTCATCGGTTGATATCGAAGCTATATCGACACCATTACGGTTAAGAACCTCTATCATCTTGTTCTGCCGATCATACCACCATTTATTGTATGTCCGGCGCGTGGCACCGTCCGATGTATCTATCCAGCAATCGGTTCCACGCTCAAGATCAGAGACTCTCATAAGCCCCACATTAGGCAGCTGAGAGTCTCGTTTGTCATAGACCTGCACAGCGATCATATCATGCTTGCCCGATGCGATAGTGAGCGGACGAGAGAAATCATGATCGTCAATAAAATCCGAGATC
>JAIDKP010000117.1 GCA_029051445.1 Muribaculaceae bacterium
GCCCCCAGCCGACAGCATTGCGGTTGCACCCGCCCACAAGATCCCGGTAATGAAACCCGCGCACAATACCCGACAGACGCACGTGACCGTTGTGAGGAAGATTATACTGACCGAACACAGCCACATCGGGCCATGCCTCATTGAGAAGTTTTGTATCAACCCCGTCGGCATCCACATGGCTGTCAGGAAGTTCTACCGAAGCCGCCATAGTCCACTTCTTCGACTTCCCGAAATCATGCATCCACCTTACAAGAATCGATGAACGCGATGTACGGCCGTTCTGCCCTCCCCCGTCAATGACCGGAGTCTCGGCCTGAGCGTCGCTGAAAGTTGTCGACGCATACCCCACTGTCCAGTCATTGATAGTGACGTAGGCCTTTTTAAGAGTAAATCCCCCGCTATTGGAGCCAGAGAAATCACCCTGTACATAAGCCGTCAGATCACCAAGCACCGGATTACGCGCGATAACCCGCAGAAACAACACCGAGCCGCCGGGCGTTCCTCCTATGCGCGACCGATGCTCAGCACTCCCTGGAACCGGTATCATATACGGGATAAAACCATTTACCGGAACCGCGCCCATGAAATCATCCCACACGCGCATCCTCACGGCGCCGCCAAGCCCCATGGCAAGCTTGGCATCCTTGCTCATAAACATGAAATACGGAGCAAGAGGATCCTGAAAATGACGGAACTGGTCATAATAGAAAAATTCAACCATCCGCCTCACCGAATCAGCCGGAGCCGACGGGCCGTCGCCGACAGTGACAATCTTGTGCGACCCCTTCAGCCGCGCATCACGCAACTCCTCGCCCGACATGCGAGCAAGCGACAGAGTGTCGGGGCGCTCGGCCCACACCGTCAACGACAGAAAAAATACACTTAAAATACAGATTTGGCGCATGTGCGATGAATTTGACTCGTGATGAATTTATCGTTTGATATTTATAACATACCAAACGAGATATATGTTGTCAAAGCAATTTCAAAATATTATCTTTGCATCAATTTATAGAGAAAAAGATATTACAATTTTATGCCACAGTCAATCAAAAAGACTATAACGCTGTCCGACGGTCGCACCATCACACTGGAGACCGGAAAGTTGGCCAAACAGGCCGACGGCGCTGTCGAGCTCCGCATGGGAGACACCATGCTGCTTGCCACCGTGGTTTCGGCCAAAGAGGCCGGTGAGGGCGTTGATTTCATGCCCCTTACGGTGGAATATAAAGAGAAGTACTCATCGGCCGGACGATTCCCCGGCGGATTCCTCAAACGCGAAGGACGCGCTTCGGACTACGAGATCCTCACATCCCGTCTGATCGACCGTGTGCTACGTCCCCTCTTCCCCGACAACTACCACGCCGACACATTTGTTACTGTCACGATGTATTCGAGCGATGGAAAAGATATGCCCGATGCCCTGGCAGGACTCGCAGCATCGGCTGCACTCGCAGTAAGCGACATCCCCTTCAACGGACCGATTTCCGAGGTACGTGTCGCACGCATCGGCGGCGAGTTTGTCATCAACCCCACATTCGAGCAGCTTGAGAAAGCCGACATGGAGCTCATGGTTGGAGCCACTGCCGACAACATCATGATGGTGGAAGGCGAAATGGACGAAGTGAGCGAGACCGACCTCCTCAACGCACTCAAGGCAGCCCACGAGGCCATCAAAGACCACTGCCGCGTGCAGCTCGAGCTCGCCGAGGCAGCCGGAGCGCTCACAAAGCGCGAATACTGCCACGAGGTCAACGACGAGGAACTCCGCAAGGACGTGCACGACAAGTGCTACGACAAAGCCTACGCTGTGGCCAAGGCCGGATGCGCCGACAAGCACTGGCGTGCCGAAAGCTTCGGAGCCATCTGCCAGGAATACATCGACTCACTCCCCGAGGAGGAGCGCGACGAAAAGACTCCCCTTGTGAAACGCTACTACCACGACGTCGAGAAAGAGGCAATGCGCCGCTGCATCCTCGACGAGGGCACACGTCTCGACGGCCGCAAGACCACCGAGATCCGCCCCATCTGGGCAGAGGTAGACTACATCCCCGGCCCTCACGGATCGGCAGTATTCACCCGCGGTGAGACACAGAGCCTCGCAACCGTCACACTCGGCACCAAGCTTGACGAGAAAATCGTCGACGACGTGCTCAACGAAGGCCGCGAACGCTTCCTGCTTCACTACAACTTCCCCCCATTCTCCACAGGCGAGGCACGCCCCGCACGCGGTGTAAGCCGTCGTGAGGTAGGACACGGCAACCTCGCACACCGCGCACTCAAGCGCATGCTCCCCGATGACTTCCCCTACTGCACACGCATCGTCAGCGACATACTCGAGAGCAACGGCTCATCGTCGATGGCGACCGTATGCGCCGGCACACTCGCCCTTCTCGACGCAGGCGTGCCAATGAAGAAGCCCGTCAGCGGCATCGCAATGGGCCTCATAGCCGACGGACGCGACGGAAAGTGGGCTGTGCTCAGCGACATCCTCGGCGACGAAGACCACCTCGGCGACATGGACTTCAAAGTCACAGGCACCAAGGACGGAATCACAGCCACACAGATGGACATCAAGTGCGACGGCCTCTCCTACGAGATCCTCGAGCAGGCGCTCAACCAGGCGCGCGACGGCCGCATGCACATCCTCAATATCATCAACGAGACCATACCCGCACCGCGCGAAGACTACCGTCCTCACGTTCCGCGCATCGTCAATATGCTCATACCCAAAGAGCTTATCGGTGCTGTTATCGGCCCGGGCGGAAAGATCATCCAGGGCATCCAGGAAGAGAGCGGAGCAACCGTCTCGATCGACGAGATACCCGAGGGAGGCTACATCGAAGTCGCTGCCGCAAACAAGGCATCTATCGACCGTGCGCTTGAGATGATCAATGCAATCGTCGCCCTCCCCGAGGAAGGCAAGACCTACACCGGCAAAGTTCGCTCGATACTTGAATTCGGAGCATTCGTTGAGTTCATGCCCAACCGCGACGGACTCCTCCACATCTCCGAGATCTCATGGGATCGCCTTCCCGACATGGAGACAGCAGGTCTCAAAGAAGGCGACGAAGTACAGGTCAAGCTCCTCGAGATCGACAAGAAAACAGGCAAATACCGCCTCTCGATGCGTGCCCTCCAGCCCAAGCCCGAGGGATGGGTAGAGCCCCAGCGTGCTCCCCGCGCACCACGCAGAGAAGGCGATCGTGGTCCGCGTCGCGACGGACAGCGCCGTGACGGCGGCAACCGTGGTCCCCGCGGTCCCCACAACGACTGATCACAACACCACCATTATAAAATCCCCGGTCACGGTATGCGTCCGGGGACTTTTTTATGCCATTACAGCCAAAATTGTTACTTTTGCAGAAAATAGGCATTTTACATTTCCAAGCAAAATGAATCCCAACGAACTTTCCGAGCAGGAACGCGTGCGGCGCGCATCGCTCGACCAGCTACGCCAGCGCGGCATTGAACCCTATCCCGCACCACTCTACCCGGTCGATGCCCGCAGTGCCGAAATAAAAGAGAATTTCAGCGACGACGCTCCACAGCGTCAGGTCACAATCGCCGGACGCGTCATGGGACGCCGCATCATGGGCAAAGCCTCGTTCATGCAGCTCCAGGACTCCGAAGGACGCATACAGGTCTATATAAACCGCGACGAACTCTGTCCCGGCGAAGACAAAGACCTCTACAACGTTGTTTTCAAAAAACTCCTTGACATAGGCGACTATGTAGGTGTCACAGGCTATGTGTTCCGCACACAGACAGGTGAGATATCCGTTCACGCCCAGACGCTTACCGTCCTCTCAAAATCGCTCCGCCCGCTCCCCGTAGTCAAGATCAAAGACGGCGTGGCCTACGACAGCTTCGACGATCCGGAGCTCCGCTACCGCCGCCGCTACGTCGATCTCGTCGTCAACCCGCAGGTCAAAGAGATATTCATCAAGCGCACAAAGGTATTCAACTCCATGCGCGAGTATTTCAACAATGCCGGCTACATGGAGGTCGAGACACCGATTCTCCAGTCGATACCAGGCGGAGCGTCGGCGCGCCCGTTCATCACACACCACAACGCGCTCGACATACCCCTCTATCTCCGCATCGCCGACGAGCTCTACCTCAAGCGCCTCATCGTTGGAGGCTTCGAGGGCGTCTATGAGTTCTCCAAGAACTTCCGCAACGAGGGCATGGACCGCACTCACAACCCGGAGTTCACCTGCATGGAGATCTACGTGGCCTACAAGGACTAC
>JAIDKP010000118.1 GCA_029051445.1 Muribaculaceae bacterium
ATACCAGCTCGTCCGTAATAATACGTTTAAACGCTCGCGGCATATGCCAAATCTCACGATCCCCCCGCCGATTCCCTGATCAGTCAAGAAACCGGCTTGTCAGTCCGCTGTAAGCATCGATGCGACGGTCACGCAGAAATGGCCACCAGCGGCGCACCTGCTCACAACGCTTCATATCCACATCTATCACCACGGCGACCTCCTCATCCGTGCCGGCACGATACAGGAACTCACCCTGCGGACCGGCTACAAAGCTGCTGCCCCAGAACTGTATGCCGTTGGTCGCTCCCGACGGGTCAGGCTCATGTCCGACGCGGTTCACCGTCACGACAGGCAGTCCGTTTGCAACTGCATGTCCCCGCTGCACCGTAGTCCATGCTTCCCGCTGGCGCTCCTGTTCATCGGGCGTGTCGCTGCTCTCCCACCCTATTGCAGTCGGATAAATCAGTATTTCTGCTCCACGCAGTGCCATCAGGCGCGCGGCCTCAGGATACCACTGGTCCCAGCACACAAGCACACCGAGACGTCCCACCGATGTGTCGATTGGCTCGAAGCCGAGATCACCGGGAGTGAAATAAAACTTCTCATAGTAAGCCGGATCATCAGGGATATGCATCTTACGGTACTTTCCTGCAATCGATCCGTCTTTTTCAAACACGACCGCAGTATTATGGTAAAGTCCGGGAGCGCGGCGCTCAAACAGCGACGTGACGATGACGGCACCGGTCTCTCGCGCCAATGCGCTGTAGAAATCCGTCGACTCACCCGGTATTGAAACCGCCATCCCACATGTATCCACATTCTCCGTCTGGCAGAAATACAACCCGTCGTGCAATTCCTGATTAACAATAAGCTCGGCACCTTCAGCAGTGAGCTTTTTCACCTTCTCAGCGATACGGCATTGATTGTCATGCGCGTTGGCGCATCCTGTCTGTTGTATGATTCCTACTTTCATCAGTCGTGGTGGTAAGGTTCGCCACGCAATATCGTCATCGCGCGGTAAAGTTGTTCAGTAAATATCAGTCTTGCAAGCTCATGCGGAAACGTCAGCGACGACAATGACAGCAGGCGGCCGGCTCGTGCATAAACAGATTCCGAAAAACCATAGGGGCCTCCTATCACAAACACCAGACGCTTCACACCGCTGTTCATATGCCCCTGCATCATCTCCGCAAGCTGCCTCGATGTCGGCTGTTTGCCACGCTCGTCGAGCAGAACCACCGAATCGGCAGGCTGCAGTTTAGACAATATGACATTACCCTCGGCCTCTTTCTGCATCTGGGGAGTAGTTGCCTTTGATGTCTTGACATCAGGCACAATCACCGTCTCATACGGAATATAGTGTCCGATACGCTGCGCATATGTATTTTCGCCTTGGGCAGCCCACGGCGATTTCACATTTCCTACTGCTATCAATACTACTTTCATTACTTTCGGCAGGGAGCAAAAAACTGTTTTATAGCCTCGGCGATAGAAGCCTCGTCTGTTCCTTTGGATGGAAGTCTTGTACCTATCACTGTCGGCCGGTGCCTGTCACTGTAGTTTCCGGCATATTTTGCAGGAACAATCTCCCAGACTACAGCACCGGCGCATGCTGTCTGCATGATTCTCTTGGGCTGTGAAGTCACCGAAGATCCTGTCGGAAGATCCCTGACTGTCACAGCTCTCCAGAAATATCCGCCTCGCGGAGCAGTCAGAATCCCCACAAGCACATCATCAGCCATAGCCGGAGAGGCAAACAGCAGACGCGATTCACGATAGTGCGGCCAGCTCTGACCCTTCTTTTTTGATGTGAATTCAGCCATCGGCACACTCACAACCTCTTCATTTTCATAAATCAGCACCATATATGTCTCACTGCTCCTGACTGCAAGTTTAAGTCGGGCATCACAGTCAGCAAACTCCCACTCATTTTTCAGGACAACAAAATCATGGTCGCCGGTAAAAGCCATATAGCAGTCCGAAGGCACGAAATCGACATCCGATGGATCCACATGATTGTCTCTGAGTGAAGTTGTAGCAACTTCATCTCCTTTCGACTGACTCTTACGCACATATAGATTGTCATCAGCTTCCACGGCTCTCACCGGAACTCCGCCATATCCTCTGAGCTCATGAGGCTCCGTCACATTCCCACACGCATCCATGCCATCTTCACCGGAATTTACATCCGTATCATGACGCTTGCATAGGCTCCTGTAAACGTTATGCCGGTCACGGATAAAATCGCGAGCCTCCGATTCTGTAAGAGTATCGGTACCGTTCACACTTCTCACCCTTATCGTACCGTCAAAAGTCACCGGCTCAGGATAAGGAGCGATGGTAAACTTCACAACCTCCTTCACCGTATCAGTGTCAGGCTCGATATTGATGTATTCAAGTATGCGGTGATTAAACCTGTTCTCGTCTCTGAATTTGCATTTTACAAAATTAATCAGAGAATCAAGATCATGGTCTTTCACACCATAGCGCGGGTTCAGTCTGAAAAAGCTCCAGTCATCCTCGATACCCTTCTCATATTTCGTCTTGTCATCGACACCGACATAAAGCGTGCCGCCTTCGGTATTGAGAAAACCGGTTACAGTGTGCATGATCTCGGTAAGCTGACGCTCAAGCTGAGCCACCATGCGCTTGACTCCCTTCTTTACAGCCGGATAAACAAAACTGCTCTTGAACTCCTGGGTCTTTGTTTCCGAGAAATAATACTTCAGGTTATGCTCCTCTATATCGGCGTTTATCATAGTCCCGAGACCGGTTATTATAGACTCCCGGAGAATCTCGGCACCACGTCCGTTACCAAAGAGTTTGCCCGACAGAATCGTCGATGCAATCCTGCGGTCAAGTTCCGACTGCGCGTTCTGCGATCTATCCCACAACACATCATTCCTGTCGTCACGATCCATCCACGAGATCATTTCCAGACGGTCAAAAAGACGACGCACATGACCATCGGGAAGCCGATCCACCGAACTTCGCAACAGATCAAGCTTTTCAGGACGCACCTGATGGTTTCTTACGTAATAATCCTGAAGCTCTATCAGATCCAGATGCGTGTCAATCGTCGCCTTCTGCTGGCCGTCGGCAATCGTCATCGCAAGAAGCCGGGCCATACGCAGCAGATTCATACGTTGAGGTATGGACTTGCACACAACCGCTCTCACACGCAGAAGCTCGATAACCTCTCTGACAGCGTCACGCCCGATATGCACTGACCCGGCGGCCTCGCTGCTGTCATACACACTCTTCTCCTCACCGGCAACCATACAAGTGGCAGGATTGACATCAAGACGCTCAAGTATGGCACGTGCGGCAGCTTCATTGCTTACTGTGCGCATTGACTCCTCTATACTTTCTATCTCTCCGTAGATCGAGCCTGAACGAGCCTGTGTAAGACGCACTTGAAGCACTGTGCCGGTACTTAGGTCACAATCGGAACCCTTCTTTACAAAAAGACCGAATCCGGCATCGCATATGGCCGAATAAGTCCCCGCCATCCTTGAGTCGCGACGCCCTGACTTGTCATTATCTGCCGTAATCACACAACGATAGACTGTTAGACCGTCGGCCTTCGCAATTTCACTCATAACAATGCGGGCTTCTCTCACGAGCGAGAACACAAACTTACCGTCCTCGTCGCAGTCGATCACCTCCGCTTTAAACTTCATCGCCACACCATACTCGTTGGTAAACGTGCGCATGGTCACATCACGCGCGATAAAGTCAACCAGCTGGTCGCCGGGTATATACCCCGATCCCTCATAACCCTCGTCGACAACCGTACAATTGTAATACGGCATACGGTCGATCCACTCTATATCCGTAACCACTACAGCCACCTTGTCTCCGATCTCGGGTCTGGCAACACGGCTTGAAACTTTTATCTCCTTCTCCTGCCTTGATCCGGCAGACTTAGGAAAGAACGAGTTTTCAATTCTCGCCCAAAAATTCTTGAGCGGGATAGGGTTATTCAGATTGTTTATTGAAAAAGGCTTGTCAGCCATACATATCTGTATGGAATCATCAGGAGTGAACCCATCAGGTATCAGAGGAATCGCACCATCCTCGCGGCTTCGCAACGTCACGCGTCCCGGAGTGATCTCCACATTACCCGCTGGAGCCGCATATACTCTCGGCACAGATGCCTGACGCAAAAGAGCATCACTCGGCGGACGCTGCGCAAGCACAGTCATGCGCTGCGGATCAGAAAGATCACTCCATCCATACTCCCGCAGCATATCCATGCCGAGCAAAGACAGCGTTGACTTTGTCAGCAGAGTATCTGTCGACAAAGCACGCTTGGGAAATAGCGTTATACAGCGGTAAAAAAGACTCAGATTGCGGTTAAGCACCTCCTTGTCCTTTTCCGGATCATAAAGAAACCGCAGGATTGAGATTGCTGTGACCATACGTTCCACCAGGCGGTAATCCATATCATTCTCCGCCTTTAGAAGCTCGTCTATATCCCTGCGGTTTTCATCTACATAGATCTGAAGCTGCTCGACAAAGGCATCTCTGAACGGATCAGCGTTCCAGGTCTCGAGAGGCCAGTACAATATAGCCTTGAATATATTTGACAAAGCGCCGTCGACAAGTTCCGGCTTAAGCCTGAACAAAGCCATAAGGAGAAACAACTGACGCTTCGGATGATATAAAAAACCGGAATTGGCAAGATTGTCAAAAACCTGTTGTATCTCTTCAGCCTCATTTCCCCGCTTCACGATTTCAAAAGCACGGCAATAGCTTCTCGCATTCTCGAGTATGGCGGTAAGCATGTGCTGATAATGCCCGCGTTCGGCCGATGACAGATTGCGCAGATAGGGCGATCCCTGCAAAAGAAACAGAGCGCAGTCATTATAAACCGTCATAAGGCGCCAGAGCCGGTCGATGCGTGATCGCGTGCTTCTGCGCGCAAGAGATACAAGTATCGACGGCATATTTTCCATCACAGCGGCAAGAAGCGTGACAATCCACTCCGGATTTCTATCGTCATGCTGCTTCTTGGCTGTCTTCAATACCGGCATTCTGTCAAAAATATAATATATCAGCCGGCGGTCAATTTCACCGGCCGATACATGCGGCATTGTGAGTATCTCGGTTATTGAGTAATATATCAGATTCATTTTCCAGTTATTATCGCCTTGATTTCATTTAGTTTGTTCAGAGCGGCAACCGGAGTAAGATTATTGATATCAAGACCGATTATCTGGTCACGCACCTGAGTGAGCACAGGATCGTCAAGCTGAAAAAAAGACAGCTGCATTCCGCCGCCTTCTGCTTCGTCATTGTCAATGCTGCGCTTGACCGATGGAGAGATCTCACCGGCACGACGTTCGCTCTCAAGCTTAGCCAATATTTCGCCGGCACGGTTCAATATTTCCTTCGGCATACCGGCAAGCTTGGCCACATGTATGCCGAATGAGTGAGCGCTTCCGCCCGGTTTAAGCTTGCGCATAAACACGACTTTGCCGTCAATCTCTTGAACCGACACATTGTAGTTGGCCACACGACCGTACATGCCGGCCATTTCGTTGAGTTCATGATAGTGTGTCGCAAAAAGTGTCTTGGGGTGACATCGCGGATTTTCATGAACATACTCGACTATAGCCCAGGCTATAGAAATACCGTCGTAGGTCGATGTGCCACGGCCGAGCTCATCAAACAATATAAGCGATCTTTCGCTCATGTTATTCAATATCGAGGCTGCCTCATTCATCTCCACCATGAAAGTAGACTCGCCAACCGAGAGATTGTCTGATGCGCCGACGCGAGTAAATATTTTGTCAACAATACCTATACGGGCGGAATCTGCCGGAACAAAAGATCCTGCCTGCGCCATAAGTGCAATCAGTGCTGTCTGTCTGAGCAAAGCAGACTTACCGGACATATTGGGCCCGGTGATCATCATCACCTGTTCGCAATCGTTGTCGATCTTGACCGAATTTGAAATATAAGGCTCACCGGCAGGCAACTGGCGTTCGATCACCGGATGACGTCCCTCCTTTATGTCTATCACAAGCGACTCGTCCACAACAGGGCGGCAGTAGCGGTTGCTCTCGGCAGCCTCGGCAAACGACTGCAGGCAGTCGAGTTTTCCAAGAAGAAGCGCATCGCTTTGCATAGCAGGTATATACTGTGCCGCATCCCCGACGAGCATGTTATATAGACGCTCCTCTATGATACTGATACGCTCCTGTGCGCCAAGTATTTTCTCCTCATATGTCTTCAATTCCGGTGTGACATACCGCTCGGCATTCACAAGAGTCTGCTTTCTTATCCAGTCGGCCGGAACCTTACCCTTGTGTGCGTTTGTGACTTCGATATAGTAGCCGAACACATTATTGAAGCCGATCTTAAGAGACGGTATGCCGGTCTGCTCCGATTCACGCTTCTGTATCTTGGCAAGATACTCCTTACCCGATGAGGAGATGCGGCGCAGTTCGTCAAGTTCGGCATCCACCCCGTCGCGTATGACAGTTCCGCGGTTCACAGCCAGCGGAGGATCGCTCACAAGCGTGTTCAATATCTTCTCCGACAGTACAGGACACGGATTCAACTGCTCGCCAAGTGTACGCAGCGAAACATCCGATGCCCTGCTGCATATCTCCTTCAATGGCTCTATGGCTTTCAACGCGAGAGCTATCTGGCGCATCTCACGCGGCGATACACGTGCCGAAGCCACCTTGCCCACCAGACGCTCCAGATCGCCGACCTCATGCAGCAGAGCGACCGTCTGCTCACGCTCGCGGCGGTGTTTTACAAAATACCCGACAGCGTCAAGCCGGCGGTTTATGCTGCCGGTGTCGCGCAACGGAAAAAGGATCCAACGCCTTATCATTCGCGAACCCATCGGACCGGCCGTGTAGTCAAGCACATCTAGAAGCGACTTGCCGTCCTCACTTCCGGTGGATACAAGTTCCAGATTTCTGACAGTGAACTTGTCAAGTCTGACACTGTGATCCTCCTCTATGCGCGAGATACGTCCGATGTGCGACAGGCGGTCATGGTGAGTGATGTCAAGATAATGAAGCACCGCACCGGCTGCGATTATGGCCAGCGGCATTCCGTCGATACCAAAGCCTTTCAGACCTGAAGTCTCAAACTGTTTTAAAAGCCTGTCATTCGCACTGTCGGTCGTAAATACCCAGTCGTCAAGTTCCGACATAAGATATTTCATCTGGAAACTGCTCTCGACAAGACCACGGCTTCCACGCTCGGCAAGTACCTCTTTAGGGCAAAAATTACCTAAAAGTTTGTCAATATAATCAGTGTCTCCCTCAGCCACCATAAACTCGCCGGTGCTTATATCAAGCAGAGCGAGCCCCCATCTTCCCTTCTGGTGACAGACCGATGCAAGAAAGTTGTTTTCTCTGTGATCAAGCACACTGTCGCCCATCACGACACCAGGTGTCACAAGTTCTGTGATACCGCGCTTCACAAGTTTCTTGGTCAGCTTCGGATCCTCAAGTTGTTCAGCTATCGCCACACGCTTGCCGGCTCTGACGAGCTTCGGAAGATAGGTGTCGAGTGCGTGATGCGGAAACCCGGCGAGTTCTATCGATGTTGCAGAGCCGTTGGCACGCTTAGTGAGAGTGATACCAAGTATTTCCGATGCGATGATGGCATCATCGCCAAATGTCTCATAAAAGTCTCCCGACCTGAAAAGAAGTACCGCATCGGGATGCTTTCGTTTCATCTCGAGGTACTGCCTCATCATCGGAGTCTCAACGATCTTCTTAGCCATTTGTCGGCTTTATATTGAAATATAGGTCAAGTGCCTTGCGCGCCGCCACAAACGAGCTCAGGCGGTCAGCAAGAACTTCATGCTCAAGGTTGGGAAGCACGGTCTCGATCTCAGGATTGCGGTAGAAATGATCCCTGAGCTGCTCATTGATGCTCTCATACATCCAGTAGCGGGCCTGCTCCTGACGGCGGCGGAAAAAGTAGCCGTTGCCTTTGACATAATCAAAATAACGGTCGATCATATCCCACACCTCCGGGATTCCAAGCTCATAATATCCCGAATAGGTAAGTACCTCAGGCTTCCATCCCGACGCCGTAGGCGGAAACAGCTGCAACGCGCTCTTGAACTGCGCCTGTGCCAGTTGCGCACGATGCACATTATCGCCATCGGCCTTGTTGATCACGATGCCGTCGGCCATCTCCATTATACCGCGCTTGATACCCTGTAGCTCATCGCCTGTACCTGCAAGCTGTATTAGCAGAAAGAAATCGACCATAGAGTGCACAGCAGTCTCGCTCTGTCCCACACCAACGGTCTCCACAAAAACATTGTTGAAACCCGCAGCCTCGCATAGCACGATCGTCTCGCGCGTCTTGCGTGCGACACCGCCAAGCGACCCTGCTGATGGTGAAGGACGTATGAAAGCATCGGGATGCACCGACAGTTTCTCCATCCTCGTCTTGTCTCCGAGAATCGACCCTTTGGTTCGCTCGCTCGATGGATCGATCGCAAGTACCGCGAGCTTTCCTCCCCCTTTCAGCACATGCAGGCCGAAAACATCTATCGAAGTGCTCTTGCCCGCTCCAGGCACGCCGGTGATTCCGATTCTGCGCGAGTTTCCGGAATAAGGCAGGCATTTCTCTATAACCTCCTGCGCCATAGCCTGATGCTCCGGCACGAGACTTTCAACAAGAGTCACCGCACGGCTCAGCATCGTTATATCACCCTTCAGTATTCCTTCAACAAGCTCTGCGGGAGTAGCCATGCGCCTACGGCGGTGTTGCAGATAAGGATTGACTACAGGAGGCTGTGCGACACCGCCATTCACCTGTAATCCAATATATTTCGAGTCGTTTTCCGGATGTTCCATTGTCGTTCCGTTATAGGAGTTCTGTTCGGCACTATAAGTGCATATTACATCACTTACAAAGTTACAAAAATGCCGCTTTTCACCAAACTACATTTGCTCTATTGATAAATCTTCGTACATTTGACGGATTCACATATTCATACAACTTAAAAATGAAAAAATTTGCATTAGGCTTTATAGGAGTGGGAATGTTGACGGCCTGTCAGCAAACTGCCAATATAAGCGGAACACTGTCCGGTATCGAGAACGACACCATTATGGCAAACATCTATATACCGGGACAAGACAAAATGAGTGTCGACACCATACCCATGCAGAACGGCAAATTTGCATTCAACATAGGCGACAGTGTGATAAAGCAGGTTTACATCTATGCCAAACCGTTGGCCGGGAATGAGGCGCATCCGGCAAACATTAAGGCTGCCAGTTTCATGCTGATCCCCGGTAAGCCGGTAAAAATCACCGGTTCTCTCGACAATTACCGACTCGAGGGAGACCGTTTCTACGAAGACTACAATCAGATATTGACTGACTGTCAGCCATACATGCAGAAAATCGATTCACTTACCAATATCTGCCTCGATCTGGAGAAAAGGATCGGAACAGACGGCATCACCCCCGACTCTGTCCGGCAGGTCTATGCGCCCGCGAGAGAACTGGTGAATGCAATGTTGGATGTCAAGAAAAACTATATACGGCAGAATCCCGACAACGATCTTTCCGTGTATCTGCTGTCGACAACCTCGTTAAAAATCGTGACCGAATATATCGACAGCATTGCCGAGCGCACCCAAAACGGCATTATGGCACCTTTATATCGGGTAATGAAGCAAGACGTTGATATCGAAAAAAGCCGCAACAAAGCTCAGGAGGCCCTGGCACCGGGAGCACCCGCACCCGACTTCACCGTAAAAGATCTTGAGGGAAAAGATTTCACACTTTCATCATTGAAAGGGAAATATGTAGTTCTTGATTTCTGGGGAAGCTGGTGCGGATGGTGCATCAAAGGAATACCCGAGATGAAAAAATACTACGAAAAATACAAAGGACGCATCGAGTTTGTAGGTATTGACTGCAACGATACAGAAGAAGCATGGAAAAAAGCTGTCGAGGAGCACAAATTGCCATGGATCAACGTGCGCAACGATGGCAACCCCGATGTCTCCATGATGTATGGTGTCAGCGGTTACCCGACGAAATTCATCATTGATCCGGAAGGAAAAATCGACAAGAAAATAGTAGGCGAGGATCCTGAATTTTACAAATACCTCGATGCCATAATGAAATAATAGAAGTCAGCACCGACCCATAAATCATGGAGGCTGCCGGAAATCTCCGACAGCCTCCATGCTGTTTAATAAGAGACTGTCTTATTCAATCACCATATCAAACTGATCATAAGGAGCATCACGGTGTGCAAGATGCTTTGTCAGTGCTGAAATTCCGAAAAGCGGCGAATAGGTCTTGACCTTTACAGTCTTGCCGTCGGGCATGAACTCAAGGATACGCAACCAGCCGTCACCACCGTTGCCTTCCCAGCCTCCGCCGAGAATCTGGACGTTAAACATCATCTGATGCACATTGCGTCCCGATGCATTTTTGTCGACACGATAGGCAATCGAATCCTCGTAGTCACCGGGATGCCCCGTATGGCCGCATAGCGCAAACACGATATTGCTTGATGGATAGATCAGCTTCTCCCATACCTGCTTTCCCCAGTTGCGCGGAGTGATCTTGTAGGATTCGTTGTCGGTATACTCGGCCGAACGCTCACGAAGAAGAGAATGCGTCATAAAGATAACCTTATGATCCTTATACTTGTCGCTTGCACACAGGTCTTTTGCCCATTCAAGGACTTCATCGCGGGGAGCGAACTCTGTCACGATCACAAGAATCTTACCCCAGTTTGGCTCGTCAAACTCAAAAGCAGCATTCTCGATATCAGTGATACCCTGACGGTTAGGATAATCACTCACAATGATATCACGCCATGCACGGTTGCGTTCAAAGGGGAAATACTCAGGAAAATGAGTCATACCATTCTCTGAGTGGCGATAGCCATATTCGTGATTGCCACCCGATATGAAATAAGGCACCTTGTTGTCGAGACGCTCAAAGCAGCGCGAACCGGCCTCCCACATCTCGCGGCTCGTCTGGTTGAGCATGTTGCGGTTCATGGTTATGTTGTCGTTCTGCTCCACAAGGTCGCCGGTACATAGTACTGCCTTGATATTCAGATTATCGATATTGTCAGCGATCCATGCCGTACAGAGATCAAACAGCGGCTGATTGATATCATACTTGATATACCCCTGAGGATCACCGAGAACAATCATTGAAAACGAATTCTCATCTTCAAGATGCTGTTGGTCGGCACGATGCTGTGCGAAACCGCACACCGATGCTGCGAACATGGCCATAGCCATAAGTGTTTTTTTCATTGCTAAATTGATTGGTTTATTGATTGAGTTTGACATTGAGAACGTCCGGAGCATCAACCTGACTCCGGACGTCCTCATTTCAACCTATAAATATAACAGGATTTTACTAACCATCAGTCGTTCCATCCGGGGTTTTGTGTGAGCGACGGATTCATCTCACGCTCCTTGGCCGGTATAGGCCATACGTTCATCTTGTCGCCGACCGATATATTGTAGTAGGTGACTGTGCCCCACATCTGCATCAGACCATTGGTGTTCATCGCAGCGTCGGTCTTGCCTGACGAGTTGTCGCGGAACTTGCGATCCTGCCATGTGCCCCAGCGGAGTTCGTTGGCATACATCGAATCCTCGCCACCAAGTTCGACATAGTACTCGTTGCGGATGCGCTCGCGCATGTCATCCTGCCCGTTCACCATAGTGGCAGGATATGCGGGATCGTTGAGAAGAACATGACCGGCACGCTTGCGCACCATATTCACATACTCCACAGCCTCATTTGTGCGGCCAAGTTCGTTGAGACACTCTGCACGACGCAGAAGAATCTCGGCGTAGCGACATAGAATGATATCCATCTCATAGACCCAACGGGTAGTACACTCGTCGTATTCAGTCACATACTTGCGCCAGAGGTAATAAAAATAGGCATTGGTGTCCGTACGGATATCATAGGGCGCGCCTGCATCGAGAATATAAGGCCAGCGAAGCACCCAGGTGTGATTACCGACTCCGGCCTGATTGCCATTATACTCGCTATAGGGAGTGATGATTGCCATTTTCAGACGTGGGTCACGATCATCGTAGGCCCTCTTGATGCGTTCCTCGTTGCCGTTGTCAAGATATTTCGACATATCGGCACCCGATGCCTCCATGTTGTCATAATACTTATGATCGTAGCATGTTGTGGCAGTCGTACCCCATACACCATAGTTACCGGTTGCAAGACCGTCACGAAGGAAGAACACCTTGCGGGCCTCAGGATCCATCTGATGCCATCCGGGACAGTATTTTTCCCAGTCAAACTTACTGCCGTCGGCGCATTCAAATATCTCGACATACGAAGGGTTGGGAAGATAATTGTTCCATGCCGAGCCGCCGGTAACGCGGTTGCCGTAATTGATGCCGCGCGGGTTGCCCATGCCTGAAGTCTCCACACACTGTATCGAGAAGATCATCTCGTCGCACTGCTCGTTGGCCGGACGAAGAAGATCGAAGAAGTCACGGTTGCCGGGAGCACCGTTGCTGGGGCTGTAGAGCGAGTAACCACAACGCTCGATCGCTTCAAAGTCGGCAAGCGCTTTTGCATTGTCGCCGATATGCTGGTAGACCTGTCCGCGATAAGCGAGAGCGGCACCACGTGTAGCGTTGCCATAGTTGGCGTTACCCTTGTTATAGCGGTCGGGTATATTGGGCTCGTTGATCACGTCGGTGAGATCCTGAATAACCTGATTCCAGACTTCAGCCTCGGTCGAGCGAGGAAGAGTAGCTTCCTCGGGAGCAACAGTCTCAAGGTAGACAGGCACTCCCCGCCAATAGAGGTTAAGATAGAAATAGCCCCATGCACGCAGAAATTTGCACTCGGCTTTCAGACGGGCTTTCTCGTCATCGTCCATATCAGGCACATCGTCGATGTGCATGATCGCGTCATTGGCGCGATACACTACTGTATAATAAAGCTTGAAGTGCCCGGCCAGATTGCCGTCCGACGGAGTGAGCGAACCTGTGCAGGTGAACAATCCGCCACGCCAGTTGCGGTCTATATCCATCACCGACGACCAGCAATCCATAGGGATACCCAGCGAACTACCGGTATAGTTCTGAGTAAAACGGGCATATAGAGAATTATAGACTCCCTTGACGGCACTGCGGGCGAGAATAGGACTCTTCCACACATTTGCGCTTGAATACATATATGTGGGCGTGGTGTCGAGCAGATCGCTCTGACAGCCCGTATATGTTGCAGCCGATGCGAGAGCTACAGCCGCTATTGTGAGTTTCTTGAATATATTTTTCATCTTCTTAATCTTTAGGTATCAAGAGATCAGAATGTCAGATTCACACCGAATGCATACTGGCGCATTGTCGAGTAACCCTCGGTCGTGCGCATTTCGGGATCCATGCCCGAGAATCCGGTGATGGTAAAGAGATTCTCTCCCGAGAAATAGAAACGGAGTTTCTCCACAAAGAACTTGCGCGAGATATTCTGCGGGATAGTGTAGCCGAACGTGAGGTTGCGGAGTTTCACAAACGATCCGTCCTCAAGATGCAGAGCCGACGATGCACTCGACGGTGTGCTGCTCAGATAGGCAAGACGCGGGTTCTTGGATGTGAGATTGGTGCGCGGGTCATTCGGATTCTCCGGATCAAAGAAATAGTGATCAAATGCGATAGCATCCGGGATTGCATAACCATAGACCGTTGTCGAGGCATTGCGGCCGGTAGAGTAGTAATAGAGTTTGTAACCTGCCGAGCCGCCCCAGTTCATAGAGAGGTCAAAATTGTTCCAGTCGGCACTCATGAAGAGACCGAAGTTATACTTAGGCATCGTCGACGTGCCCTGGAATTCCGAGTCATAGCTGTTGCCATAGATACCATCGCCATTTGAATCGGCATAAATATACTCGCCGTACCATAGTCCCTGCTTGCCTATGTTATTGTTGGGCTGGAACTGATAGCCTGCGGCAATCATGGCCTCGGCCCACTTCATGTCATCGGTCGTGCGGATCATACCGTCCTTCGGGCCACCGTTGATATTTACAGTACCATCGGAATTGAAATGATTGCCGGTACCTTTGTACACATTGGGAAGATACCACTCATTGATCATGTGGCCTTCGATAACACGGGTAGTGCTACCTGTCGACACATCGCCGATATTGGTGGTATACTCGGTGTGGTCGGCATTCCATCCACGCTTGAGTTCGCCTTTGTACTTGCTCACCCAGTTCTTGTTGTAGGCAAATGAGCCACGCAGGCTGTAGTTTACTTTGCCGATACGGTCCATCCACCCGATCTCAAGTTCGACACCACGGTTGGTAACCTCGGCGATATTCTGGCGGGGAGCACCGGCCGTACCCATGGTCATAGACATGTCAGGAGTATATAGAATACCTGAAGTCAGCTTGTTGTACCACTCGATCGATCCGCTCAGACGACTGTTGAAGAAACCATAATCGAGACCGATATTAGTAACCTCCGAGTTCTCCCAGCTCAAATACGGGTTGGCAATATTTGTGATCGCTATACCGGAGTTGAGGGTAGAGTTTGTAGCATACTGTGCGGTCGTATAGATCGACTGCCAGTCGTAGTTGCCGATCGAGTTGTTGCCGAGTTTACCCCACGATGCACGCAGCTTGAGGTTGTTGATCCATTCTGTCTTGGGGAAAAACGACTCCTCTGTCATGCGCCAGCCTGCCGAGAACGAGGGGAACGTACCCCAGCGGCAGTCGGGAGCGAAGCGCGACGAACCGTCGCGGCGGAAATTGGCTTCAAAAAGATACTTGCCGGCAAAAGCGTAGTTGACGCGGCCAAACCATGAGCGCGAAGTGAACTTCGTGCCATAGCCTGTCGTTGAGTATGGAGAAATACCTGCATTAAGATCATTGATCTTGTCATCGGTAAGACCGAGTTTCTGCGCATAAGTCTCGCGATAATTGTAGACCTCCTCCTCATAACCGACCATAGCGCTAACGTCGTGTTGCCCGAACGACTGGTTGTAGTTGAGTATATTGTCGATCTTGGTACGCTCTGTGCGGCCATAAGTCATGGAAGTGTAGAGAGTCGAAGGATCATCGGCACCCGTACTCCAGTCGTCCATCGAGAACGAATATTTGCCGACCGACACACCAGAGCTCTTTCTTTCCGACTGGTGAAGCTGATAATTGAAATCAAACTGATAGGAGAAGTATTTGAGGAACTTCACTTGCGCATACCATGCCGACATTATACCTGTGCGTTTCTGGAAACCGTCGACTGTCTGATAGTCCCAAAGCGGATTGTGAGACTGCGGATCATCGGCTGAATTCTCAGGAGCACCGTACTTGCCGTCATAGAACGGATATGTGCCGGGGATCATCTTTGAAGTCGCAAGAGTGTTAAAAAAGCTGCCGAGGCCATTGACTTCCGAATTCATCACATAACCGTTGGTACGGGTGCCGATGCGGAGCCAGTCGGTGACATCGCTGTAGAGATTGATGCGGCCGCTATAGCGCTTGAAACCGCTCTTGTCCATGATGCCGGGATTGTCGAAGAATGTGAAGTTAAGCTGATAACCGGTTCTTTTCTCCTTGCCCGACACACTCAGCGAATGCTTCTGCATCCAGTTCTTGTTGTAGATATGATCCCACCAGTCGGTATTGGGATATGCTACATAGTTCGGATAACCCGAAGCTGCGATTCCGTTGGGATTGGCTTTTGCATCCTCCCACTGCTGAATCACATTGTCCTGGAAAAGAACATTGCCGCCGATATTGGTCGAAGACTCATTCATCAGACGCATATAGGTAGGATAATCCGCAACAGTGTGTATAATCTTGCTTGGAGTGTTAAGCGACATATTACCGTCATAAGTAAGAGTCACCTTGCCCTCCTGCCCGTTTTTGGTCGTGACAAGAATAACACCGTTGGCACCACGGTTACCATATATTGCGCATGATGCTGCATCCTTAAGCACCGATATACTTGCGATCTGATTGGGATTTACATTTTCAAGTCCCATCTCTATACCGTCCACAAGTACAAGCGGTGCCGAATTGTTGAGTGTGCCCTGACCACGGATATTGAAAGAGAAACTTTCGCTTCCGGGCATACCGCCACCCTGCATGACCTGAAGACCGGGTGACGCGTTGGCGAGAAGCTGGGCTGCCGATGTAACAGGTCGCGAGTCAGCGTTCTCCATGTTCACATTCGACACCGCTCCGGTCACATTCACCTTCTTCTGTACGCCATAGCCGACAACAACCACTTCGTCAAGCACCTCTGTATTATCCTCGAGTGTGATATTGACTGGAGTACCGTTCCATGTGACCTCGGCTGTCTTATAGCCAACACTTGAGATAACGATTACGGCACCCCTCTTTACATTGGCGATATTGAACTTGCCGTCAAAATCGGTAGCCGCACCCGTAGTGGTACCTTTGATCATGACAGAAGCCCCGATTACAGGCTCACCCTGCGAGTCGACCACTGTACCGGTACAAGCCGAAACCTGACGGTTGACAGAAGCACTCTGTTGCGCAACAGCCGTGATGCAGCCACCGGCTGCAAACGTCGCACATGCGAGTAATTTGATTAGGTTTTTCGACATAATACTAATGATTGGTATTTTGCTGTTAAGGTAGCCTTTCATTGCGTCAACAAATGTTATCGAAACGAAAGGCATCGCTAATTAAAACATTTTCACCTTTTCAAACAATAGTCAAC
>JAIDKP010000119.1 GCA_029051445.1 Muribaculaceae bacterium
CCTGAAAAATATCCAAACCTCAACACTCAAAAAAGAGAGGCTGCGCCGTAAAACTTAATTACGACACAGCCTCTTTTATTTTCCTTACAACACAATTCCGAAGAATCATGCATTGGCTTTAGCGAGCTGGCTTATAAGCAGTCCGAACTGGTCTGTTGCTTTCTGCATCTGCGGAGCTACAAAAGGCTTCAACATCGCTGGTATCTCGACATCAGCTTCCGCCGATACTGTAGATGTGTCGGAACCGGTAGATACAAAGTGCGCTGTAAGAGTCAGCGGAACCGGCGATGATGCTGTTCCGAAAACGACTTTTGACGGCGCGATGCGCTCTTTTACGATAAACTTGATCTCTCCGACCTGAGGTGTTTTGATCGATAATGAGTCTTTCTCAAAAATCACATCACCGACTTTTGCCTTCTGATCTTCCGAGAGCTTGTCAAGCATATCCTGCAGAATTGTGAGATCGTTGAATTTCTCAAACAACACCTCTACAGGCATCTGAACCGAAGCAGGCGCACTTGTGAATTTTGCCATTATATTCTCGTTATAATTGGTAAATGCCGTGACAGTCCTTTATCGTGCGACCGGAGTCCACTCCGAAGGATTTATGCGCCACTCCTTGAGAGTCTCAACATCCGACTGACGGATATACTCGGTCTCAACGGCAACTTCAAGCATTGCGTTATAGTTACCGAGGGTGCAAAGCTCAACACCGGCATTTTTGAATGCTTCTTCTGCCTCCGGGAAACCATAGGTGAAGATCGCAGCCATTCCAACAACCTCGCAACCGGCATTGCGGACAGCCTCAACAGCCTTGAGCGAGCTCTTGCCTGTCGAAATAAGATCCTCAATCACGACTACTTTCTGGCCCGGAATAAGATTGCCTTCGATAAGATTCTCAAGACCATGATCTTTGGGCGACGAACGCACGTAGACATAAGGCAAGTTGAGCTCGTCGGCCACAAGAGCTCCCTGAGCGATAGCGCCGGTTGCAACACCTGCAACAGCGTCAACTCCGGGGAAATTCTCCATAATCATACGGCAGAGCTCGACCTTGATGAAGGTGCGGATCTCAGGATAAGAAAGAGTCTTGCGATTGTCGGTATAAATAGGCGAGTTCCAACCTGATGCCCAAGTGAAGGGGTTATCGGGCTGAAGTTTAATCGCGCTTATTTCCAACAGTTTTTCTGCAAGAAGATGGTCAATCTTTTTCATTGGGCTTACTGGTCTGTTTAGTACAGCGCAAAATTAGCAATTATCCCTTATTC
>JAIDKP010000012.1 GCA_029051445.1 Muribaculaceae bacterium
CAGCAACATCTGCCCCGGTGCCAACGCTATTCTGACAGCCGCTGCCGTCAAGATCGGCGGGGCATGGGCAATATCCTGAGAAGCACAGGCAAGGCCAACCGCAACGAGCCAACAACAAGCGGGTACCCTCGATTTTGCGAGGGAGCAAGATATTTCATGCAATGGTCAGGAATACCCGATTCGGTCTACTCGGTATCCAATCACGTGTCGGACTATTCCGACGACTACAAGGGTCGCGGGCCGTGGGTGAACTACCTGAGCGGCGGATCGTCGATGAATCCAGGATGGAAAGGACTCGGCATACCTGTAGACTTCTCGATGGGATGGCACACCGATGCCGGTCTGACCTATGACGACAGCACAGTGGGAACGCTCGCGATCTACAGCACCGACGGCGGCAAGGCGGGAGGCGGCGGACGATCGCGCCTGGCAGGCCGCGATCTGGCGGACTATGTAGTGACTACCATTGTCAACGACATACGCGCGACTGTCGACTCCACATGGACCCGCAGGTCTATGTTCGACAAGAACTATGCGGAAGCACGCACAAGCCGCGTCCCGGCTTTTCTGCTTGAATTGCTCAGCCACCAGAATTTCCCTGACATGAGAATGGGCCTCGATCCCACTTTCAGGTTTCTGGTAGCACGCGCAGTCTACAAGGGAATGCTCTGGTATCTGGCAGAACGCGACAACCGCATGTATATGATCCAACCCTTGCCTGTAAGCAAGTTTGCAATCAGCCATGACCGTGAAACCAAAGGTGCCTACCTTCTCACGTGGGAGCCTACCGAAGATAAACTTGAACCTACCGCCGAACCGGAATGGTATGATGTGGAGATGCGAACCGGAGTGGGCGCATTCAAGAAAGTAGCCAGAGTGAATGTGCCGCGCTACCTTTTCAGAGGAGCGCGCCCGGGCATGGTATATTCGTTCAGAATCACAGCCGGAAACTCCGGAGGAAAAAGTTTTCCGTCGGAGGTGCTTGCAGCAGGCATACCCAAACAGACAAAAGGCGAGGAGGTGACAATAGTCAACGGATTCACCCGCATCAGTGGTCCCGACTGGTTTGACAACGGAGAACAAGCCGGATTCAGCGATGACAAGGATCATGGTGTCCCCTATATAAGCGACATCAGTTTCACCGGCAGCCAATATGATTTTGACCGTTTTTCCGACTGGGTAAATGATGACTCAGGAGGCTTCGGAGCCTCGGCCGACAACTACGAGACAACAATAATAGCCGGAAACACCCAGGACTACGCGGCTGTGCACGGCGCGGCCATCCTCGCTGCAGGACACCCGTTTGTATCGGAAAGCCTTGAAGCATTCACAAGCCCGCTCCGCGATCATCGCAACGGCGGTATAGTCGACCTCATACTCGGCAAGCAAAAGAGCATAGAGCTTGTGCCCGGACTAAGGAAATACGGCGCATTCCCGCCTATGCTTCAGGATGCACTCCGCCGCCACACTTCGGCGGGAGGAAGCATAATAGCCACCGGCAGTTACATCCTCAGCGAC
>JAIDKP010000120.1 GCA_029051445.1 Muribaculaceae bacterium
TGCCCAGACGATGGACGGACGCACACAGTATGGTATCGTGATCGCTGCCAATGTCGCCGATTACATGGAGGAGCGCATCAAGAAGCATGAGCTTACCCGCCGCGACAAGGAGGAGGACCGCATGAAGCACGTGCGTGTGAACGACGCCAATATCGAGCCGGTGTTTTTTGCATTTCCCGACAATGAGGAGCTGCAGCGCGTGATCGACACCGTCACCGCCGGCGAGCCTGAATATGATTTTGTCGCTCCCGACGGTTTCGGGCATCATTTCTGGGTCATAGATGACGCTGATCTTATCGAGACGGTGACGCGTGAGTTCGGAAATATGCCGTCACTCTATATCGCCGACGGGCATCACCGCACTGCTGCCGCGGCTCTTGTCGGTCATGAGAAGGCTCAGAACAATCCTGATCACCGTGGCGACGAGGAGTATAATTATTTTCTTGCTGTCGCTTTCCCGGCATCGCATCTGAAGATCATCGACTACAACCGTGTCGTGAAGGATCTCAACGGTCTTTCGGCTGCGGATTTTGTGAAGCGTCTGGAGGAGAATTTCGAGGTGGAGGAAATGGGGACCGACGAGTATCGTCCGTGCGCCCTGCATAATTTCTCGATGTATCTCGGCGGACGCTGGTATTCTCTTACTGCGAAGCCCGGCACATATGACGATCAGGATCCTATAGGTGTGCTCGATGTGACGGTGTCGAGCGATCTGATTCTGCGCGATATACTCGGTATAACGGATCTGCGCAGCGACAAGCGTATCGATTTTGTCGGTGGCATACGCGGTCTCGGCGAGCTGAAACGTCGTGTCGACAGCGGTGAGATGGCTGTGGCTCTGGCGCTTTATCCTGTGACTATGGAGCAGCTGATGACGATAGCCGATACGGGCAATATAATGCCTCCGAAGACTACATGGTTTGAGCCTAAGCTTCGTTCGGGGCTTGTGATACACAAGCTGTCGTGATTTCCGGCGGCGGTTGATTTATTTTTCCGGCGGCAAAAGCGGCGTGGCCTCATGCCTGACATTTTGCCGCCGGTATTTGTTTTAAGGGAAAAAACGGAAGACAATGATTATAGATACGGCGCGTTTTATTACTTCAAGCCCTGATCTGAGCAGGTGTCCCGAGGGGGATTCTATTCATGAGTATGCGTTTATAGGACGCAGTAATGTCGGCAAGTCGTCGCTGATCAATATGCTCACCGGCCGCAAGGATCTTGCCAAGACTTCGTCGAAGCCCGGCAAGACGGCTCAGATCAATTATTTCATGGTGAATGAGGAGTGGTATCTGGTCGATCTTCCGGGTTACGGTTATGCTGAACGAAGCAAGAGCGACCGCGCCGCTTTTGAGAAGATGATCAGGCAGTATATTCTTGGCCGCCGGCAGATGACCAATCTTTTTCTGCTTATCGACGGCCGCCATAAGCCGCAGCGTATCGACATTGATTTCATGCAGTGGCTTGGCGAGAACGGTGTGCCGTTCAGTATAGTGTTTACCAAGCTTGACAAGCTTTCGTCGGCCGCAGCAAAAAAGTCGGTCGAGGTCTATCTTGAGTCTCTGCTTGAGGAATGGGAGGAGCTGCCTCCGGTTTTCCGTACGTCGAGTGTCGACCGTCGTGGCAAGCAGGAGATTCTGGACTATATAGATGAAATGAACGGTCTGCCGCTTGAAGCGGATGACTGAAAAGATTGGCGCATGGCGTATGTGATGTTGCCGTGCTTGCCGGTAAAAAAAAAGAATCAAGGCCTGGGCGGGGATTGCTCAGGCCTTGATTTTGATGAATTTTTTTCGTTGCGGTTGTGATTAAGCCTCGGCTGTTGTCACAAGCGGAACGATGTTGATGAACTTGCGTCCGTTCTTGCCCGTGGTGAACGATACTGTTCCGTCGATGAGGGCGTAGAGGGTGTGGTCCTTGCCCATGCCCATGTTACGGCCGGGATGGTGCGCTGTGCCACGCTGACGCTTGATGATGTTGCCGGCCTTTACAACCTGACCGCCAAACTTCTTGATGCCGAGTCGTTTGCTTTCTGACTCACGGCCGTTCTTTGAACTGCCGACGCCTTTTTTGTGTGCCATTTCGTTTCGAAGGGGTTAAGCTGTTAGTTCTCAGGCAACGATGTCTTTGATCGTAACCTTTGTGAAATACTGGCGATGGCCATTTTTGCGGCGATAGCCTTTGCGACGCTTCTTCTTGAAGATGATGACTTTGTCGCCTTTTACAAGGGGCTCAGCCACTTCGCATACAACTTTTGCACCTGCAACGGTGGGAGCTCCGACAGTAACGGTTCCATCGTTGTCTACAAGGAGAACACGGTCAAACTCAACTGTGTCACCCTGCTTGCTTTCCTCGCCCAGATAGTGGACATAGAGGAAACGTCCGGCCTCAGCCTTAAACTGCTGGCCCTGAATTTCTACGATAACGTACATTGGTGATATAAAACCATTTAAGGTAAACCCGACCGAGGCGAGCACGCTATTGTCAACCCCTTTTCAGGTGGCTTGTGCGGCTTCTTTGAATGCCTGGAACGGAAAATTCGGTGCGAAATTACTGAATATGTGTCAATAAACCAAATTTATTTGCAGCTTAATTTTATGAGCAGTCCTTTATGGTCGGTTGGCCACACGTCGAGCGGCAGAATGTAGTTGTCTTGGCCGGGGTCGGTGACTACCGCGGCTTTCTCGACTGATTCAGCCGGGCCGAATACCGCAGCTTCGGTGACAGTGATATCCTGATTTTCCGGCGCCTTATAATAGATGAAGTCTATGCGGTCACGCTCGTCGCTTTTGGGTGCCCATGTGAGTTTCTCGGGCGCGATTGCCTTGTTTGCGCTGGGGAAGGTGAAGCATGGGTTTTCGACAGGGTCGGGGTAGAGCTGCCTGTAGGAGTCGATGAATCCGGCTTCGGTGAGCAGTGTCGATACAGTCCACGGCACAACGAGTCCGGCGTGGTCGCGCATTCCGGCTGTCGCTTCGTTCCAGTCGAGATGCGATGGCTCGTTGAAGTCTCCTCCAAGCACAACGATGCGCCCGTCGTCGATGTCTTGACGTGCTGCTTCGATGAATATGCGTGTGGCATCGTCGCGTTGCGACAGGTCGTTTTTGCGCAGTACTTCTTCAACGGTTTCCGGTACTTGGCATTCGCTCCAGTCTACGCCTGAGTATCCGCGTGGCTCGTAGTAGGTGCAGTCCTGATAGTCGAGATGGGCGGTATATACTGCAAACCGGTGTCCGGCGGGTGTTGTGGCGTGAAGCCTGTAGATTGATCCGTGGTCTCCGTTTTCGGGGAAGATTGTGTCGAAGCGTTCTATGGGATAGCGGCTCAGGAGTCCGGTGTCGTAGCTTGGCGCCGTGTAGTAGGTGATGCCTTTGTCGCTGAGGTCTCCGACAAGACGGGCGGTGAAGTCTACGCCGTGGTAGTTGCGCACTTCGCTGAGTGTGACAAAGTCGGGCTGGAGGCGTGTGATCTCGTTGACGATCGCGTCGTAGCCGCCCGGAACTTTTGTGCCTTCCTGCCAGACGTTCCACTGTAGTACGGAGTAGTCGGCCTCAGATCGAGAGCATGCTAC
>JAIDKP010000121.1 GCA_029051445.1 Muribaculaceae bacterium
AAAGGCTCTGTACTTTATACCGAACAGCTGTCGGCCATACGCCGCACACTATTGTGCGCCAATGAAGTTGATTCTTTTTTCAATGCCAACCGACTTGAGCCTGATCATCAGTGGCCAATACTTGAGTCAATCGTATCCGATCTGATACCTCTGCCCCAGGTTATACGTCTCATAGACCGCATTATTGA
Organism: Muribaculaceae bacterium; assembly: GCA_029051445.1. Classification (GTDB taxonomy): domain Bacteria; phylum Bacteroidota; class Bacteroidia; order Bacteroidales; family Muribaculaceae; genus JAFLTL01. The sequence goes on from JAIDKP010000121.1 coordinate 189, forward strand.
TCCAAAAGGGGAAATCAAGGACAATGCTTCACCTGAACTTGCCTCCATAAGACAGCAGATCTCAGCAGCCGGAAGCATGGTTAACACAGTGATGCGACGCATCATGGCGCGTGCATCGGCCGAAGGCTGGATTGATCATGATACAAGTCCGGCCATGCGCGACGGCCGGCTGGTCGTTCCTGTCGCACCGATGAACAAACGCAAGATACCGGGTATCGTGCACGATGAATCTGCAACAGGCAAAACAATATATATCGAGCCTGCTGAAGTTGTCGAAGCCAACAACCGACTACGTCAGCTGCAACTCGACGAGCGTCGCGAAATCGCACGCATTCTGGCTCAACTGACAGATGAGCTGAGGCCGTATGCCGACTCTGTAGAGATCAATATAGAAGTGCTTACACGACTTGATTTCATCAGAGCCAAGGCATTATTCGCAAAAGCTGTCGATGCCACAATGCCCGCAGTAGATAACGTGCCGGTCATCGAATGGTATGGTGCCAGACATCCTGAACTTCTCATGTCGCTGAGCCGTCAGGGACGCGACATCGTGCCTCTTGACATCGTGCTCCCTCACGGATCACGTATTCTGGTCATTTCCGGTCCTAACGCAGGAGGAAAATCAATATGCCTGAAGACTGCCGGTATCACACAATATATGGCTCAATGCGGCATACTTCCCTGCGTCTGGTCCAACTCGCACATCGGTATATTCGACAATATCTTCATCGACATCGGTGATGACCAGTCGATAGAGAATGATCTGTCGACCTACAGTTCGCATCTTCGCAACATGAAACGCGTGCTTTCGGGCGGATCTGCGACATCTCTTGTTCTTGTCGACGAATTCGGCGGAGGAACGGAGCCGCAGATCGGAGGTGCAATCGCCCAGGCTATTCTCGCAGAGCTAAACCGCAAAAAAGTATGGGGTGTGATCACAACCCATTATCAGAACCTCAAACACTTTGCCGAAGACACCGACGGTCTTGTCAACGGATCGATGCTTTATGACCGTCATCTCATGAAACCGCTGTTCCGACTGTCGGTAGGACAACCGGGAAGCTCATTCGCACTCGAGATAGCCCGACAGACCGGGTTGCCACAAAATGTCATAGATGCCGCCAGAGAGATTGTAGGCAGTGACTACGTCAACATGGACCGGTATCTCCTCGACATCGCACGTGACAGCAAGTACTGGGAAAACAAACGTCTCGACATACGCCAGAAAGAGAAACGCATCGAGCAGGCCATCGAACGATATGAGAGCGAAGCCGATCAACTAAGATCACGCCGTCGCGAAATCATATCAGAAGCACAGGAGGAAGCCCGCAAAATACTGCAGGGAAGCAATGCTGCCATCGAACGCACCATACACGACATCAAACGCGCTCAGGCCGAACGAAATGCGACCCTCGAAGCCCGACGCAGACTCGAAGACACAAAAAAGGCGATAGGACAACTCACCCCCGAGCATTCGCTTCCGAAAGAACTCAAGAAGAAAAACCGCCGAAAACAGGACTCCAAAGACGTTGAAACGTCCAGACCGGCCGCCCACAAAAAGATCGAGGCCGGCGACATGGTGAAAATGGAAGGACAGTCGATTCCGGGACGTGTCATGGAAATCAACGGCAACAAAGCGACTGTTTCGTTTGGTGTCATCAAGACAACTATCGCGCTTGACCGTCTGCGTCCTACTCAGGCCAAAGAAAAAACAACAGACAAGGCCGCATCATTCGTCTCGAGAGACACAGCGGATGCCATGCGTGAGAAACGTCTGAATTTCAAGCAGGAGATCGATATACGCGGAATGAGGGTCGACGAGGGACTTCAGGCCGTGACATATTTCATCGATGATGCGATACAGTTCGGCGCACAACGTGTGAGAATTTTGCATGGAACAGGCACCGGCGCACTGCGTCAGGCAATACGCCAGTATCTCGCAAGCGTACACGGTGTTGCCAGAGCAGCCGACGAGGATGTGCGCTTCGGCGGCGCAGGCATAACTGTCGTAGAACTAAGCTGACGCGCCAAGTGATCTCACTCGAGCATCAAGGCCATATAAGGCCTGAGACTCGGCAGACCGAACACATCACCGACTTCCGGTGTGCTGAACAGGATAAGCGCAAGTGTCTGCACCGTCACATCAAGATCAAGTCTTACACCGCAATCGGAAGTAGTCGACACCTGTCCTGAATCCATCATAAACACGGCATTGTTGTCGCCGATAAGGTCATCACTGACCCGGATATTTAGTTTCAGATCGGGAAAACGCCGGGCAATGACAGCCAGAGTCTCGCCGACATTGACAATGCGTGCCATGCCACGCGACGCAATCGGCACAGCTCCTTGACAGACCGGTCTTATTACAGTAAACGACTTGTCGGGATAAAGCCTCCGATATTGGTCGAGAAGCCCCTCTGACGCGTCCTCGTCGACCGCCAGCACATCTTTCACGACAACCCGGTTGTCATCTTCATCAACAGTGGCGAAGCCCAAAGCGACTATATCGTCGGTCGCGTCATGCCTGATTGCAACACCCGCGCCTCCGGCAATCAGATTGTCTTTCA
>JAIDKP010000122.1 GCA_029051445.1 Muribaculaceae bacterium
TCGAGGCGCATAAGTTCGGCCGGGAGATCGAGCGACTGCGGACAAGGCTTGTTGCACTCCTTGCAGTCGGTGCAGCGGGCGGCCTGACGGAGCTTTGGCACCTTGCGATCCATGCCCACAAGAAACTCCCGGCGCGCACGCGCATAGTTGGGATCATTCTTTGAGGTGATGATTTCTCCCTGATTTACCATCTTGTTGTAATGCAACAGTATGCCCGGAATGTCAAGCCCGTGGGGGCACGGCATACAGTATTTGCAGTCGTTGCACTGCACAAGCGGGTAAGATAGCATCATCGTAGCCACTTTCTGCAGCATGGCATCCTCCTCCTCGCTTATCGGCACAAGCGGCGAATAGGTCGCCACATTCTCACGCAGGTGGTTCATATATGTCATGCCTGAGAGCACGGTGAGGATTCCCCCGGGGGTACCTGCATAGCGGAACGCCCATGAGGCGATACTGTCATCGGGGCGCGCCTGTTTCATCACAGAGGTCAGATTCTCGGGCATCGACGAAAGACGTCCGCCGAGGAGCGGCTCCATGATCACAGCAGGGATACCGCGTTTCTCAAGCTCGCCGTAGAGATACTCTCCGTTGGTGTTGCGCGAGTTGATTTCCTTTGCGTGAAGCCAGTCGACATAATTCATCTGTATCTGCACGAAATCCCAGCGCACACGACCCTCGTCGTGCCAGCGCAACATAGTGTCAAACACCTCGACATCGCCATGATACGAGAAACCGAGATTGCGTATTTTACCTTTCTCGCGCTCCTCGATCAGAAAGTCGAGCATGCCGTTGTCCATGTAGCGTTTGTTGAAGTTATCCATTCCTCCCTGCCCTATGGCGTGAAGCAGCAGATAATCGATATAGTCGGTCTGGAGATATCGGAACGAGTTTTCATACATCTCCATCGATTTCTCGCGCGACCACGTCTGCGGGGCGAAATTAGACAGCTTTGTGGCAATGAAGTAGCTGTCGCGCGGATGACGTGCAAGAGCTATTCCGGTGGCCTGCTCGCTGAATCCGCGGCAATAGGCCGGCGACGTGTCGAAATAGTTGACACCGTGGGCAAGAGC
>JAIDKP010000123.1 GCA_029051445.1 Muribaculaceae bacterium
CCGTCGCACTCCTTCGTCTTGTTAGGATTTTGTTTATCTGTTTTCATGAAAAAACACTTGTTGTTACAATAAATATCAATAAATTTGCGATTGTTAGTTTTTTATAACTTCAATAAACCGAGTGATATCATGAAAAATGAAAACAGTAAGGGCATATCGCGCCGCGACTTTCTGCGGTGTTCTGCTCTTGGACTGACCGGGCTCACGATTTTACCGAGCTGGATTTCAAATGGAGTTCGTGTGGCGCCCAGCGATCGTGTGGTTATTGGCTTTGTCGGTCTTGGCCAGCAGGGACTGTCCGACTTCCAGAGTTTTGCATCATGCCCCGGTGTGCAGGTGGCTGCATGCTGTGATGTCGATTCCATCAAGCGTGAGCGTTTCCGCCGGCGTGTGGAGGCCTGGCAGAAATCCCAGGAGGTTGCGCCCCGATGCGACATGTATGAGTTCTACGAGGATATGCTCGACCGAAAGGATATTGACGTGATTGAGGTTGCTACACCCGACCATTGGCATGCGCTTGTGGCTATCCACGCATGTCAGACTGGCAAGGATGTCTACTGTCAGAAGCCTCTTGCCTATACCATCACTGAAGGGCTTGCGGTGCAGCGTGCGGTTCGCGACAACAATCGTGTGTTCCAGATCGGCAGTCAGCAGCGATCGAGCAAGGAGTTTCAGGATGCCATAGCCCTTGTGCGTGCCGGCAAGATCGGTCATATCGACAAAATCTATGCCCGCGTGGGCGATCCTCCAAAGCCACTCGACCTACCCGAGATGCCGGTTCCCGCTAACCTTAACTTTAACCAGTGGCTCGGCCCGCTCAACGATCCAAAGGTGCACTATCATCCCGACCTCTGTCCTCCCGTCTCGCTCGATCCCGAGGAGAACGAGAAGCTTTGGGGTGCATGGCGATGGTATCAGGAGACCGGCAACGGTTTCACAGCCGACTGGGGCGCTCACATGTTCGATATCGCTCAGGCTGCTATCGGCATGGACGGATCTGGCCCTGTTGAGTACATACCCAAAGGCTACAATGGCACCGAGTATGCCACTATGAAGTATGCCAACGGTATCGTCATGACCGAGCAGCCATTTCAGGAGAATAATCCCGGTGCGCAGGGCATTAAGTTTATTGGCGACAAGGGCTGGCTTAAGGTATCGCGTGGCTACATCGAGTGCTCCGATCCCGCCCTGCTTCCCAAGGAAGAGAAGAAAATCGGCAAGGGTGAATATGAGGTAAGCTCGCCGCATATGCAGAACTTTATCGACTGCGTGCGCTCGCGTCAGAACCCCATCGCTCCTGTCGAGGTCGGTTGCTCCACCAACACCCTCTGCTGTCTGCAGAACATCGCCCGCGAGCTCGGACGACCCGTGAAGTGGGATCCCGCCACGCTCAGCTTCAACGGCGACAAGGAGGCCGAAAACCATCGCCTCTACTGGTACGAGTACCGCAACCCCTACAAGCTCCATTACTTTTCCTGATCGCATTGGCTTCTGTCAGTAGGCCATAATTTTAAAGATGAGCAGCACCCCAAAAGC
>JAIDKP010000124.1:0-1283 GCA_029051445.1 Muribaculaceae bacterium
GCGAAAGTTAGGGCTTTGTTTTATGTTTTACAGCAGCTTATAAAAAGAGGCTGCGCCTATTTTGACACAGCCTCTTGTTTTTTCACCCCAACACAACACACATGACAGTGTCACAAAACAAGTCCATTTTCCACACCACAAAAACACCCATTTAAACCTCATTAGTGTTACATTCTTATTTCAACAAACATCCAGACAGCTGCATAATCCACAATATTACATTTATCTACAGCCATTTATCTTAATCAGTCTTAATATGATCTTTTTGTAATTTTTTTTACGAAAATTTTTGCGAGTTTAGAATTATATGTATATTTGCAATGTGTTTGTAACACAAGCGTCACTAAAGACGCAATGTTCATCACAAAACCACAAATCAACTAAGTTCCTTTAAAAATTCAACATTATGAGCTCCAAAAATTTCCAGACAAAGCTCCTCGACCTTCAGAGCAACCTCCTCAACTTCGCATACCTCCTCACAAGCAACCGTGACGACGCCTACGATCTTCTGCAGGATACCACACTCAAGGCCCTCGACAACGAAGACAAATACGTCGACAACGTAAACTTTAAGGGGTGGGTCTTCACAATCATGCGCAACATCTTCATCAACAACTACCGCAAGGTGGTGCGCTCGGCAACCGTCATCGACCAGACCGAAGATCTCTATCACCTCAACCTGCCGCAGGAATCGGGATTCGATACGCCCGACGGTTCAATCGCCGCAAAAGAGATCACCGAAGCCATCAACTCGTTTTCCGACGACTATCGCGTACCGTTCTCAATGCACGTAGCAGGCTACAAGTACAACGAGATCGCCGAAAAAATGAAACTGCCGCTCGGCACTGTGAAATCACGCATATTCTTCGCGCGACAGCGCCTCCAGGAAATGCTTAAAGACTACAAGCACTGAGAAAAACAAATTAATCAGGCTTTCAGATTCCTCTTTCTTCAAATAAAGCCCGATTTCAGTAACCGGACAACAGGAACTTAGAGAAAAACACACTTGGCATGCGCGTGACACCCCTCCCGCATGCTCTGGAAACCCTCGTCCGCTGCCACGTTCACAACGACAGGCGGCGGACTTTTTATTATCCTGCACAACACTGTTTCTGTCATTTTTTTCTTGTCGAAGCTGCAACTTCAATCCGATTTATGTATATTTGAAAAAAGATCCGGCAGACCGGACACCGGTCGACTCCGGAGATTCCGCTTATGTTTGCAGACAAATCGGATCAAAATACACAATCAAAGCATAAAACAAACGCTTCACACTTTATGAG
>JAIDKP010000124.1:1293-1575 GCA_029051445.1 Muribaculaceae bacterium
AAAAGATTTTTCAATGTAGGCATCGCCGCCGCAATCGCCCTGTCACTCTCCTGCTCGAGCTGCATCGGTAGCTTCTCGATGTTTCACAAACTTTCCGACTGGAACAACAATGTCGGGCACAAAGCTGTCAACGAGCTTGTATTCTTTGCATTCTGGGTAATTCCGGTCTATGAGGTCGCACTCGCTGCCGACATCATAGTCCTGAACAGCATTGAATTCTGGAGGGAACCAACCCCATAGCCAAAGGCACCACACGCATCAAGGGCGACAACGGTACATATC
>JAIDKP010000125.1 GCA_029051445.1 Muribaculaceae bacterium
ATGGAAAGCTCTATGGCTTTTCTCATAAGTTCTTTTCGTGTCATATCTGTTGTGATGTGCAGGTCGTTAAGGTGCTACAGCAAGCCGGACGGTAGCGGCGATGAGCGGCTACACTATCGACCGTGTCTTTTTTGAACACTTCTTTTTTGAATATTGTTCCCTGACGATGTCGTAGGACTGTTTTATAAGTGAATAGATCAATGAATCCGGTATGTCTTTGTTGAAATCTATTTTAATCCAATGTTTCAGGCTTCGGTTAAGAGGATTGCCGACAGCATTGCGGGTGAGGCGCAGTTCTTCGATTTCAGCTGGAGTGGACCGAAGATTGACAGATGTAAAGTCATCGATGTCAAAAAAGCAGAACATGTGGTCAAGCACGTAAAAGACCAGAATGGAGTCATAGCGCGCGGCAAATCGTCCGAAAGGTGTTTTTTCGGTGACTCCCTGGAGCGAGATGCAGAAATTGCGCAGGTCTTCGATGTTCATGACTGCTGTATTTTATTGTGGCAAATCGTGTTGAGCCCGGCTTTCATGGCCTGTGAGTGCTGGTGCTCACGCGGTATATGGTAGCGGCGGCCGTCCTTTATCAGCCATGATCCTGTCTGGTGAAAGCAGAACGGCACGTTGGCGGTGAGGCATTGCGCATGCATGTCGGTGATCCATTCAAAATCGGTCGTGCGTGCATATTTGCCTGATTCGCCTCCGACAGATACTTCATCGATCATTGCCGGATCAAGGTATTTCCGCAGATTGATTCTCTCAAGCATAGGGGCGACAACGACAAGCCTGTGTCTGATCGGCAATGAAAGGAACACCGGCATCCGCAGATCGGCTTTGTCCTGATTCTCTACAGTGCATCCGATGGCGACATTTTCATAGCCTTCGCCCCAGTCGTCGGGGAGACATGCGGCAAGCCGCCCGATGCGTTTTGTGAAAAAGAAAAACGAGCAGTCATGTCGTAGTCGTATGATTTTCCATATTTCATCACGCCAGCCATCGGCTTCTTCAATGAGGAGATCTGATGTAAAACACAGGGCAAACTC
>JAIDKP010000126.1 GCA_029051445.1 Muribaculaceae bacterium
GAGCCGAGCAGGCCAAGTTCCTTGAGGAACTCATAAAAAAAAATACTATAGACTCAATCGAGGACGGCATGGCGGAGGACGACTGGGAAGGCTGGAAGGTTCTCACCGACCTCATCGGCGACCGTTGTCAGCTCGTAGGCGACGACCTCTTCGTTACCAACGTGAAGTATCTGCAGCGCGGTATCGAGGAAGGTTGCGCAAACTCGATCCTCGTGAAGGTAAACCAGATCGGCTCGCTCACCGAGACACTCCGCGCCGTAGAGCTCGCACAGCGCAACGGCTACACAGCAGTGATCTCGCACCGCTCGGGTGAGACTGAAGACGCTACCATCGCCGACATCGCCGTAGCTACCAACGCAGGTCAGATCAAGACCGGCTCGGCTTCTCGCAGCGACCGTATGGCCAAGTACAACCAGCTTCTCCGCATCGAGGAGGAACTCGGCGCAGCAGCTACCTACGGCTGGGGCAAAAAGACCAAGCGTTCAATCTGATCCACAGTATAACAGACTGAATATAATTCAGGGCGTCGACCGAAATCGACGCCCTGAATCTTTTTTATCATAATGAGAACGCATGAGGCGTTCCGGAAGTCATCGCATGATCAATAGGCTTTGAAACTCATGTCGAGACCTTTGACCGAATGGGTGAGCGCGCCTACCGATATGTAGTCGACACCGCATTCGCCATACTCGCGGAGATTGTCGATCGTGATTCCTCCCGAAGACTCTGTCTCGGCGCGTCCGGCAATCTGCTTTACAGCCTCGCGCGTTGCCTCTACCGTGAAGTTGTCGAGCATGATGCGGTCGGCACCGGCCTGCAGAGCCTCGTCGATCTCGCGCGGGTTGCGTGTCTCCACCTCTACCTTAAGGTCAAGTCCTTTCTCACGACAGTAGGCGCGCGCACGTTCTACAGCCGGAATGATACCTCCGGCAAAATCGACATGATTGTCTTTGATAAGTATCATGTCAAACAGACCGATGCGGTGGTTGCATCCTCCGCCGATCTTCACAGCCTCCTTCTCGAGCATACGCATTCCGGGCGTGGTCTTGCGGGTGTCGAGCACCTTGGTGTGCAGCCCCTCGAGCCGTTGCTGATAGCGCGCTGTGGTAGTGGCGATGCCACTCATGCGCTGCATGATGTTGAGCATCGTGCGCTCTGCTATGAGGAGCGAACGCACGGGACCCTCGACCGTAAAAGCGATGTCGCCCGGACGCACATGAGTGCCGTCGGGGATCATCACCGTCATTTTGAGCGATGGATCAAGCTTCTCGAACACCTTAGCCGCTACCTCAACACCGGCCAGTATCCCCTCCTCTTTCACTACAAGACGCTGACGCCCCATCTCATCGGCAGGTATTGTCGAAAGAGTGGTGTGGTCACCGTCGCCTATATCTTCAGCAAACGCGAGGTCGAGCAGCTCGTCGACCAGCATATCACGTGTCTTCATTGCTTGAGTTGTTATGTTAATCAGAATTATAGTGCGAAGATAGGTCTTTGGGGCGATTTAAACAAACAGTGACTGCGGTGCGGCGCAGTGGCCGATCAGCCGACGCCTTCGACGCCGAACATTCTGAGTGACGTTGTTTCGCAGCTCCGCAGCTCACGCATGCAAGCGCCGGGAGGCACGCTGTTATTGTAAACCCCGGGCGACCGCATGGGAGCCTGGGGGACATGCGCCTAAACTCCATGAGCCTCGGAGAGGCGATGTATACTCCCATAGCACCGTTTAGGTATCGTCCGTGCTGCCACATAAAGAATTAAATATTTTGTAAGATTTATTAAATTAATTTTGATTTTGTGGAATTTAGTCGTAAATTGCGCAAAATCACCGAAACACGTTGTCACTATGGATATTTTTGGATTGGCCTGAGGCCGTCCGGCAGTAAAGGGCGTTTGCGGTCGGACAAAAACACATTCAGTTTATAAACCAACAAAAACACGTTTCTATGAAAAAACTTCTGTTTCTGACCGCACTTTTCACCTCCCTGCTTATCAGCTTCGCCGCCTGCTCCGACTCAGAGAATATCATTGACTGTACAGATGAGCCACAATGGTTCCCGACATATACAATCATAGGCAGACTCACTTATAATAGTGACTCCACCGGTTATCTGCTAGAAATTGCCAAAGAATCGGACAAACTTGTCAATGACACATTGATTCCATTTGAAGGAAAGGATAAACCTGCCGAAAGAATAACGGTTCTTAAAGCTAAAACATTAGATACTGTTACTCTTGACGGGACTAAAATATCGAGTATGACAGGCTCGATAGTGTCCATTCCGGCAGGATACCACTCTATAAGAAAAGAGGAAGGGGATGATGATTTTGTACTACATTTCTCATATGATATTTCAGTTTTATCTGATTCAAGATCGGATGATGGAGAATATATTATTGATTCCAATCCGCCAATCTATCCGGACGCTTATACTACTGTCCCCTTGTCAAGAGCTACCTTTAATTAATTTATCGGGTCACTATGAACTCGTAAATGTGTATGTACACGTGATAAGAACAATCAGTGGTGTTGGCAAAAACAAGGAAATGCCTGGATAGGTGGAAAATATAACTCGGATCTGCAATTGCGAGATGCTAATGGCGATTTTTACACTCCCGATAAGGAAAATTTGATGTCACATGCACATAACTATGAGATTCAGAAAGTTACTCCGCAACAGATTGAACGCATGCACAACTTCTTGTCGAATAATGCAACCGTAAAAAAAGTAGCATCTAACAGAGGCATCGGATTAGTGGGCAATCCCTTAGGAGGAGCAGGCAATCAGCATTTTACAGAAAGTACCAGAACATTGACATTTCCTGCTGTTGCAGATGACGAAGAAGTGACATGGACAATTTATCAACGAAGCGGATATGGTTACAGCAACTCACACGCTAACCCATCGGTAATAACAAAGAAAGGCCATTCAATTACCATCGAACATTATAGTCCCGCTGATTGCTATGAGGTTTATGCAACGACTACGACACCATATGGAGTAGAACGTAAAGCCGAATGGAAGGCTTCTGCAGGTGTTCCATCACCGGCAGTTGGCACTTTAAACTGGACAGCAAAAGGAGGATCTGTCATGGGTAGTTTTCCAGGTTATAGTCCCACTTTGACAGTGGCACATGATCTTGATCTATCGTTCAACTATACCGATTTTGCAAATCCGGCATATCGTTCCGGTATAACCTATCGTGTATATACAGCGGGAGGCGGAGTCTATGAGACGGGCATGGACGTCGTTCTGTCGGATATGGAATGCTCAAACGGTTATATTGAAGTTCAGCCAGTCGACCAGTGTTGTGGAGCGTCATCTTCAATGTTCAGGATAAATTGTGAATTAAAATGGGATGTGTATTCTCTCGACATGAAAGACGGGCAACTGATGATCGGCGTTAAACCGGCTACCGCTCAGTCTGCCATAGCTGAAAAGGATTCGGCTAAGCGCAATCTCACGATCAGGAGCATAAAGATTACCACGCCCGAAGGCCGCGTGCTTTCGGGGCGCACGCTCGACACACCGCAGCGCGCGATGTCGCTGTCGACAGTCGGAATAGCCAAGGGGCAGTATCAGATCGAGATTACCGATGTCGACGGCAATGTGCACAAGGGGCGTTTCGGCATCTGAGATCATCATTTGAATTATACGCCGGGGCGTGCCGCTGTCATGTGGCGCGGCCCGCGTCGTATATATGCGTGAACCATTCGGCTTTTGGGGCGTACTGTTGCAGGCAACAAGGGGCGATAGTCTCGGCTTTTACAGTGACCGCGGCAGTCAGGGCGCGGCAATGCAAAGAGCCTCTCACCTTAAGCCTGCGGTGCGGGCGTATTGCCGGGCACAAGTCTCGTGAATATACTGAATTAAATATTTTGTAAGATTTACATAAAATAATTTTGCTTTTGTAAAATGTAATTTGTATTTTGCGCAAAATCACCGAAACACGTTGTCACTATGGATATTTTTGGATTGGCCTGAGGCCGTCCGGCAGTAAAGGGCGTTTGCGGTCGGACAAAAACACATTCAGTTTATAAACCAACAAAAACACGTTTCTATGAAAAAACTTCTGTTTCTGACCGCACTGTTTACCTCACTGCTTATCGGCTTCGCCGCATGCTCCGATATTAAGGAGGATGTTCCGTTTATAGATGAAGGTGATCCAATTCAACAATATACAATAGAAGGATTGTTGACATATGATGATGCAACTAACAGATATGCTTTAGCCGTAAGTAAATGTACGAATGAGGCTGTATTAGATCTGGCAAGTAAGGATAAGATATATATAGATCCTGACAAGGTATCTGAAATTGTTTATCCGACATTAAAGGATTTTGTTGGAAAGTATATTTCTACCAAAATTGGGATAGATGACGTTGGACGTCTATTGGGCAACGGTATGCTGACATTAGAGAGTGAAATTTTACTTGCAGAGGCAAGATCAACAAAAGATATTTTTTGTGATGACACACCTGATATCTTTCCAGAAGCATACACCACCACTCCTCTTCAAGATCCTCAATTGATATATCACGCTGCTACGACGTGGTAAACGTGTATATACATGTTCTTAGAAAAACAGATGGCACAGGGCTTAATAAGGAATATGTGGAATGGAATGTCATTGACGCATTAAACTACTATTATAACCTTAAATCATCTGCACATATAAAATTCCAATCTATCGGTAGTGAATACATCAACTATCTCACTAACGACATGATCAAGAATCTTGATATTAGGTATAACGAGAAAGAGCGTAACAAAATCTTTACCACAAACAGTCACTCAGATGCATTGGACGTATACGTTTTAAGTTATTGGGATAAGGTATATCAAGATGGTAAATTAGGAGGGAAAGCAAACGGAATTCCCTCGACAGCATTCATTCTTCATCCCGAATGTTTCTTTTTTTATTCAGATATTCCTGCTCATGAAGCAGGGCATTGTTTAGGATTGTTCCACACGCATCATGGCACAGCTGAGGAGGGAATACCAGAGTATGCCGATGGCAGTAATTCAAAAGAGGCCGGTGACTTTGTTGTCGATACTCCGGCAGACCCCAACGTATGGGTAAACGGAGAATATGATTCAAGTAAAGGTCTGCGTGATGGACACGGCGATTTGTATTCTCCTGATCAATACAATTTGATGTCGTATTCGCATAATAGCATTCTAAAACTAACTCCAAATCAAATAGATAGAGTGTATTATTTTCTATCTGTAAATTCTATTGTTGGAAATGTGGCTGCCAGGCATATTGCACCTACAGAGTCAGATATGGGG